>JARRMH010000084.1:0-11291 GCA_037386205.1 Woeseiaceae bacterium
CGGCAGGTAGAAGTCCGTGCCCGGCATGAAATAGCCTGACCCGCCGTCCTGGTCGAGGTATTGCGCACGCAGGTCGATGCTCAGCCGGTCACCGGGCGTGAACAGCAGCTTGCCGCGTAGCGCGGCCGACTCCTTGTAGTCGACGTACTGGTTGTCGAGGTAGGCGTTCTGCAGCTGCCCTTCCCGGTCCTGCAGGCGAAACGCAAAGCGTCCCAACACGTCGCTGCCGCCCAGCGGGCCCGACGCGCTGCCGGCCAGCGTGTAGTCCTGCCCCTGGGCCGCGTCGAAACGCAGCTTGTAGTCCGGAGACGACGTCGGCTGGCGCGTCGAGATCAGAACGGCGCCACCGATTGCATTGCGCCCGTAGAGCGCGCCCTGCGGTCCACGCAGCACGTCGACGCTCTCGATATCGAACAGCTCCTGCGTCGTCAAAAGGTTGTTGGTCGCGCTGACGCCGTCGACGCGAAACGATACGGGTGGCTGGCCCGTGCCACGGTTTTGCCGAACGCCGCGAATGACCAGCGTGCTGACACCGACCTCCTGGTCGTCCGAGAAACGCAGATTCGGCGTCAGCGAGGCCACGCGGTTGATGCGCTCGATACGGTGCCGTTCGATTTCCTCGACGGTAAACGCCGTGATCGAGTCGGGCACGTCGAACAGCCGCTCCGCGCGGTAGCGCGACGTGACGATGATCTCCTCGATCGCGCCGTCGTCGGTGTCGGGGGATACAGCAGTGCCTGCCGCGGCAAGCGCCGCAGCGCCAATCAGGTTCAACATGCTATTCAGTCCAGGTCGGGCAGGCCATGCAAGACGAGCCGGTAGTAACTCACCATGCCGATGATTTCATCGTTCTCGGAGACCGGCGCATGGCTGATGCCGAAGTTTTCGAACATGCGCGCACAATACCGGATTTCCATTTCCGGTCGAACCGTGAGCACGGGCTTGGCCATGATTTCGTAAACGTTCACGCGTTCGGGCGCACGATTCTTGGCGATGACTTTCTTGGCAATGTCGGAAAACAGGACCATGCCGTACTCGTCGTGCTCGTCACGCCGCTTGACGATCAGGCTCGTGGTCGCCTCACGTTTCATGACTTTCATCGCCTGCAACACATCCAGCCTGCCGTCGACTTCAACGACCTTGGTCTGCATGCAGTCGCGCACGGGCCCCCAGTTGCGAACGCTCATAGGTTCTCCTCCACGATTTCGCTCAGTTCCTTGGCCTGGTGCACGATGCCGACGGCATCTTCCACGTCGACCACGACGGCAATGCCGGTGCCCGGCTTCTTGTCGAATTCCCCGACCTCCCCGATGTGCTCGAGGATGTGGCGGCTGAGGTGCTGTTCGACGAGCAGCAGCAACACGTCGCGCTGGGTCGACAGGGTCAGACCAAAAAACGTCTTCGATTCCTCGAGACCTTCCCCCCGCGCGTTGTTGATTACCGTACAACCGGTCGCCCCGGCTTCGCGCGCCGCCTGCATGATGGCGTCGGTCTTCGCGTCCTCTACGAATGCGACTATGAGCTTGAAATGCATTACGTCTTACCCCTCAGTACAGCGAACTGGCCATACGCGAGCACCGAGATTATCGGAAAAAGGCTCGCGAATGCCACCAGTCCAAAGCCGTCGAGCAGCGGGCTGCGACCCGGGACGGCTTCCGCCAGCCCGAGACCCAGCGCCGTGATCAGCGGCACGGTTACAGTCGATGTGGTAACACCGCCCGAGTCGTAGGCAAGCGGCACGATCAGCTTCGGCGCCATCGCGGTCTGCACGATGACCACCAGGTAGCCCGCCGCGATGAAGTAGTGCAGCGGCAGGCCGACGATGATTCGAAAGCAGCCGAGGCCGACCCCGACGCCGACACCGATGGCGACGGCGACTCTCAGGCCCCAGATACCGATGGCTCCGCCCGACACCGAGTTGGCCTTGATCGATACGGCCATTAACGCCGGTTCGGCGAGGGTGGTCGCAAAACCGATCGCTGCGGCAAACAGGTATACCCAGTAAAAATCCTTCCAAATTAGTGTGTTGCCAATATGTCCTGTTGTATTTTCGAGGAATTCGGGGTCGGTCAATTGCGTGGCCATCAGGCGACCGAGCGGAAACAGCGACTCCTCCAGCCCGACCAGGAACAACCCGAGCCCCACCGTGACGAAGACAAAACCGACGAGAACCGGCCCCAGGTTCGGAATGCGCTGCCGCAGGACGAGCAACTGGAACGCAAACAGGAAGATCACGACTGGCGCCACGTCCTCGGCACTGTCCCAGACGAATGCGAGCATCTCGAGAATCAGATCCAGTGTCTGGCGATTCCGTAGATGAGGACGAACAGGATGGGCGTCAGCGAGGCGAACGCGATCAGCCCGAAGCCGTCGGTCATCGGGTTGCGGCCTTTCAGCGAACTGGCAAGCCCCACGCCGAGCGCCGTAACGAGTGGCACGGTCACGGTCGACGTCGTGACACCGCCGGAGTCGTATGCGATGCCGACAATCTCCGGCGGCGCCAGCGTCGTCACGATGACGACGAGGACGTAACCGCCAACGATCATGAGCGGCAGCGACCAGTTGGTCAGGATACGAAACACCCCGAGCAGCAGCGCCACGCCGACCGAAAAGGCGACAACCAGGCGCAGGCCGAGCGCATAGTTTTCGAGCGCCTCTTCGTTGTCTTCTATCACCCCGGCTTCGACGGCCACTTCCGCTGCTTCCTCGGCGACGGCGAGTAGCGCGGGCTCGGCGATCGTCGTGCCGAAGCCGAGCACGAACGCGAAGCTGAACAGCCAGAACGCGCTGCCCTTGCGAGCCAGCGCGTAGGCGATTTCCTCACCGATCGGGAACAGGGCGATGCGCAGTCCGAATATAAAGAACGCGAGCCCGAAAACAACGAGCAGCCCGCCAAGCGCGATTGAGCCGATGTCATGAACCGGCTCCCGGATGACGAGCGCCTGGAAGACGAAGATGACCAGTACGATCGGCGCAAGGTCGCGCAGACTGAAGAGCGCATCCTTCGACAGTGCGATCAGCGAGTCTTTCAATCGTGGTGGCTACCGTTTGGAGTAGCCAAAAGCATAGTAAAGCACCGGAATAACAACAAGGGTAAGCAAAGTCGACACGAGTATGCCGAAGATCAGAGACACAGCGAGACCATTGAAGATCGGGTCATCGAGTATGAAAAACGCACCAAGCATCGCCGCCACCGCGGTCAGCGCGATCGGCTTGGCCCGGACGGCCCCGGCCCGGATCACGGCCTGCTCGAAATCGACGCCGGCAGCAACTTGCTGGTTGATGAAGTCGACGAGCAGGATCGAGTTACGGACGATGATGCCGGCCAGTGCGATCATGCCGATCATCGACGTCGCCGTGAACTGGGCACCGAGCAGCGCGTGCCCCGGCAGCACGCCGATGATCGTCAGCGGAATCGGCGCCATGATGATCAGCGGCACGACGTATGAGCGAAACTGCGCCACGACAAGCAGGTAGATCAGGATCAGCCCGACCGAATAGGCGATGCCCATGTCGCGGAAGGTCTCGTAGGTCACCTGCCATTCACCGTCCCACTTGAGGCTGTACCGGTAAGGGTTGTCGGGCTGACGGATGAAGTACTGGTCCAGCGACTCGCCTCCGATTTCGGTCTCGCCGACGCTGCCGACGAGATCGAACATCCCGTACAACGGCGAATCGAAGCGGCCGGCCATATCGCCGGTGACGAACACGACCGGCAGGAGGTCCTTGTGATAGATCGTTTGCTCCCAAGTGCTTTCGCGGACGTCGACAACTTCGAGTAGCGGGACGAGGCTGCCGCCACGGCCCGCCACGCGCAGCATCAGCAGGCTGTCGAGATCGGACTTGTCCGCAACCGGCAGTTCGAGTCGCACCGGCACCGGGTATTTCTGGAACCCGTCCCGTACGTAGGTGACGTCCTCGCCGCTCAGCGCTGTGTTTAGCGCCCGGGCCACGCTGGACTGGGAAACGCCGAGCAACGCCGCCTTGTTGCGATCGACCGTAATGACGTAGCGTTTTGTTGGCTCCTCGACACTGTCATCGATGTCGACGATGTCGGCCGTGCTCTCGAACAGTTCGCGCAGTTCCTTCGCGACCCGTTGCTGGCCCGCATAGTCCGGTCCGTAGACCTCGGCTACGAGCGGCGCCTGCACGGGCGGACCCGGCGGGACTTCGACGACCTTGACCGAACCGCCGTAGCGCTTGCCGATCTCGTCGAGGGCGGGGCGAACCGCGCCCGCAATCTCGTGGCTCTTGCGCTTGCGATCGTGCTTGTCGACCAGGTTGACCTGGATGTCGCCGACGTTTGCCCCTTCGCGCAAATAGTACTGGCGCACGAGGCCATTGAAATTGATCGGCGCGGCCGTGCCAGCGTACACCTGGTAGTCCGTGACCTCGGGGATTTTCGCGACATACTCTGCCATCTCGTGCAGGACGTGGTTGGTCTCCTCGACGGTGGTTCCTTCGGGCATGTCGAGCACCACCTGGAATTCCGACTTGTTGTCGAATGGCAGCATCTTCATGACGACGGCGTTGAAGCCGACCAGGCTGACAGCGAGCACGATCGCAACGACGACTCCGAGGGCGAGGAAGATCCGCGCCCGCCGGCCCTCGCTCCCACGCAGGAACGGACCGACCAGGCGACGGAACAACCGGTCCAGCCAGGCCGTTGCCTTGTCTTCCCCTGCGGAGTGGTGCGACGGGTCCAGCAACTTGTTGCTGGCCCACGGCGTAAAGACCAGGGCAACAGCCAGCGACAACAGCATGCCGATACTCGCATTGATCGGAATCGGGCTCATGTACGGCCCCATGAGACCGGTCACGAACGCCATCGGCAACAACGCAGCGATCACCGTAAATGTCGCCAGAATCGTCGGCCCGCCGACTTCGTCGACAGCAGGAGGGATGGCCTCGAGCAGGCTCTTCTTCTCCAGCGCCATGTGCCGATGGATGTTCTCGACGACGACAATGGCGTCGTCGACGAGGATGCCAATCGAGAAAATCAGGGCGAACAGCGACACGCGATTGATCGTGAAGCCCCAGGCCCACGAAGCGAATAACGTCAGTGTCAGCGTGATGATCACGGCGCTACCAACGACGACAGCTTCGCGCCAGCCGAGCGTGATCAGGATCAGGACGATCACCGATATCGTCGCGAAGGCGAGCTTCTGGATCAACTTCTTTGCCTTGTCGTCGGCGGTCTTGCCGTAGTCGCGTGTCACCGTATACTCGACGCCCTCGGGAATCATGATGCCTTCGAGCGACTCCATTCGTTCGATCACCTGGTGCGACACACGGGCAGCATTGGTGCCGGGTTTCTTGGCGACGGCGATCGTGACCGCAGGTGCATCCCCGAAGCTGACGTATTGTTCGGGCTGGTCTGCCCCGCCCTTCACATCAGCGACGTCTTCGAGATAGATGGCCTTGCCGTCGACCACCCCGACCACGACTTCCGCGACGTCGGCGGCGCTCGCGAGGAACTCGCCGGTCGTGACGGGCACGTTGCGATTGTCCTTCACGACGGCGCCCGAATGCGTGACGACGTTGCTTACCTGCAGGGCCTGGCGCATCGATTCGAGCGACAGGCCGTAAGCGGCGAGCCGCTGGGGATCGAGCTGCACGTGCACGACGTTGTCCGGACCGCCCACCGTGTAGACGTCGCGCGTACCCGGGACGCGCTTGATCTCGGCTTCCAGTGCGTGAGCGACCCTCTGCAGCTCGTGCGCCCCACGCGCGGCGTCGCTGGTCCAGAGGGTGAGCGTGACCGTCGGTACGTCGTCTATTCCCTTTGGCTTGATGATCGGCTGCAGTACGCCCGCGCCGGGCGGCATCCAGTCCTCGTTCGAGTAGATGGCGTTGTAGAGTCGTACGATCGCGGCCGTGCGGTCCTCACCGACCTCGTACTGGATAGTCATGATGGCAAGCCCGGGCCGCGACACCGAATAGGTATGCTTGATGCCCTCGATCTCGGACAGCACCTGCTCGAGCGGAATCGCCACGAGGTTTTCGACTTCCACCGCGCTCGCCCCGGGAAACGGGACGAAGATGTTAGCGAACGTCACATTGATCTGCGGTTCTTCCTCGCGCGGCGTCACCGCGACCGCAAACAGCCCCATGAGCAGGCCCGTCAGGGCGAGCAATGGTGTGATCTTGGAGTCCTGGAAGCGCTTCGCGATCGCGCCCGAGAACCCGAGCTTGCCTTCGACAGCCATGTCCTAGTTCGCCCGTTCCTTGAGCCAGATGCCCGCATGCACGGGGTCCATTGCGACGGTTTCGCCCTCGGCGAGACCGGCCAGGACCTCGACCGAGTCGCCGTAGCGCCGGCCGAGGCGCACCTGCCGCAGGGAGACGTTGTCGCCATCGACCACGTACACCGCACTCAGCTCGCTCCGCCGCACGACGGCTTCCTGCGGGATCAACAGGCGCTTCGATTCGCCGACGGTGAAGCCGACCTTGATGAACATCCCCGGGTACAACGTGACGGCGCCGTCCGGCAGATTGACGCGCACCCGAAACGTATTCGCGGCATCGTCGGCGACCGGAAAGAACGTCAGGCTCTCGGCCTCGATGCGCTCGTCACCGACGTACGCGGCGGCCCTGGAAATCTTGCGGACCTCGTGAAACATGCTCTGCGGTACGTCGACATTGACGCGCAGCGACTGCAGCGACAGCCCGGAAATCAGCGGCTGGCCCGGCGATACGAGTTCGCCGAGCTCCACGTGGCGCTGCGACACGATGCCGGCGTACGGCGCGCGTACGACGGTGTACTCGAGCTGTTCCCTTGCCTGCTCCACACCGGCGGTCGCGGCGTTGAGCCGTGCCCGTGCCGAGTCACGCTCGGCCTCGGCCTGGTCGAATCGCGCCCGGGAAATCGTGTTGTTGGCGATCATGGTCTCGGCGCGCTGGAACTCCTGCTCTGCATTCGCCAGCCGCGCACGGGCTTCAGCCAGCGTCGCCTCCGCGGCATCCAGCGCGGCCCGCTGTTCCGTGTCCGTGAAACGCATGACGACCTCGCCGGCCTCGACGAAGTCGTTGACGTCGAACGGCAGCTCGGCGACGCGACCGGACGTCTGCGCGGACACCGTCGCCTGGTTGACGGCTTCGACCCGGCCATCGAGCACGCGCTCTCGCGGCGCCACTTCATACGTGACGGGCGCGGTATCGAACGGGACTGTCGCAATCGTCGGCGAGGCCGCAAGTAGCGCAGCCAGGAAAACTGTTAGTCGGTACATTGTCGTCCTGCGTATATTAGGCTTTTCTTAATTATACTTTAGGAATTGCTAATGTAAAGGCCCCGCGCGCGACCGGTCAATCCACGCGGATACCTATTTTCTCGACCATCGCTTCGTAGCGCGGGTCGTCCCGCAGGTTCTCCACAGTGCGGTCGCCGAGTATCAGCTGGAGCCCGGTGTCGTGGTTCTCGTAGGCGGCTTCCATAGCGTCGAACGCTGCATCGATTTCGCCGCGAACGGCGCGCGCCTGGACGACCTGCCAGTGATAGCCTTCGTCCTGCTGAGCGATCAACGCCTCCATCGCCGCGTCGGACGCTTCGCGGTTACCGAGGTGCCAATGGACTATCGCGAGCATCGTCTGTTTGAAACCGTCGAGACGCTCCTGCCGGGCGACCTCGAGGGCTTCCTCGTAGCGCCCCATAAACGTCAACGGCAAAGCGAGGTAGTAGTAGGATCCAAAGGACTCCGGGCTGATCTCGATCCGCTTGCGGGCAATCGCCACCGCGTCTTCAGATCGCCCCAGCATCCCGTGTGCATAGGCCAGCGTCGCATAGTTGGGAATGAACAACGGGTCGAGCTCGTAGGCGCGTTGCCCGACCTCGAGCGCTTTCTCGGGCTGATTGATAAACGCGTAGTAGACGCTCGCCTGGTACAGCACGTCGACGTCGTCAGGACCGAGTTCGAGCGCTTTTTCAAAAGCCGCCTTTGCATCGGCATAGTTTTGCTCGAACGAAATCATGATGTCGCCCGACAGCGCGTGTGCAGCTGCACTGTCGGGATCGAGTTTTAGCGCACGATCGGCGGCAGCTCGCGCCATCGCCCCCGCTTCGCGCGGCGGACGGGCGCCGATGTCACCCTGTTGCGAGTGAATGTGGGCCTTGAGGACCCAGGCTGGCGCGTAGCCCGGATCGATCTCGAGCGCCCGATCGATCATTTCTTCGCCGCGGCGCAGCGATTCGTGCGTACGCTGGTTGATGGCGCGTCGGTCGCGACTTCGATGAGCTGCGCGGTGATACGGATCGTATTGCCCGACTTGCGCACGCTGCCCTCGAGGATGTGGTCGACATCGAGCTGCTTGCCAACGTCCGCCAGCTTGATGTCCTTGTCCTTGTAAAAGAACGCCGACGTGCGTGACGTCACCTTGAGTTCGGGAATCTTCGCGAGCAGGTTGAGAAGCTCCTCGGTCAGGCCGTCGGAAAAGTATTCCTGTTCCTCGTCCGAACTCATGTTCTCGAACGGCAACACGGCGATTGACGGCTGGCCCGCTACGGTCGCGACGACCTCATCGTCGTCATGCACCGTTTGCGAATGCCAGACGAAATAGCCGAGGCCGACGACCAGCAACGCGATGATCGTGCGGTCGAGCTTGCGCCCGGTCTGTGGCGTGATCGACGTATCGCGATCGACGTCTTTCTCGAGTTTGAGGCCGTCCGGCGTCAACTCGAAGGCCCAGGCAAAGAAGATCGCGAGGGGAAAACCGAGGATCAAAAAGAAGGCGAGTGCGGAATTGATCCACTCGGGCAGGTGGAGAGCCGGAGCAAGCGTATCGCCGACCTGCAACAACAACCAGGCGAGCACAATGTAGGCGACGCCCACCCGGAAAACGTTGCGTCGCTTGA
This sequence comes from Woeseiaceae bacterium, assembly GCA_037386205.1. Taxonomy (GTDB): domain Bacteria; phylum Pseudomonadota; class Gammaproteobacteria; order Steroidobacterales; family Woeseiaceae; genus UBA1847. The sequence goes on from JARRMH010000084.1 coordinate 8,849, forward strand.
GCTCGGCGAACAGTGACATGGCCGGTATCGTACCTTATTCTAAGTCCCCAGATGGCAACCCTTTTCTCAGAACTCAGGCGCCGCAACGTGGTCCGCGTAGGCGTGGCCTACGTCGTTGCCGCGTGGCTCGCGCTCCAGGTCCTGGACCTTGTGTTCGAGAATATCGGCGCACCGGACTGGGTCATGCAATCCATCATGGCGCTGGTCGCCATCGGCTTCCCGCTGGCACTCGTCTTCGCGTGGGCTTTCGAACTGACGCCGGACGGCCTGAAACGCGAGTCCGAAGTCGACCGCAGCGCATCGATCGACAGCGGAACCGGCAAGAAGCTCGACCGGCTGATCATCGTATTTCTCATCGGCATCGTCGCCGTCATGGGCTACCAGCAACTCGGCGAAAAGGACGACGTTGTCGACCTCCGCGACCCTGTCGCCGATGCAGGCTCGGCGCCTGTTGAGGACCCACAAAAATCGATCGCCGTGCTCCCGTTCTCCGACCTGAGCGAAACGCAAAACCAGTCCTGGTTCGGTGACGGCCTCTCCGAAGAGATCCTCAACGCACTGATGCGCACGCCCGACCTGCTGGTTGCGTCGCGCACGTCCTCGTTCAAGTACAAGGATTCCGACAAGGACATCCGGGAGATCGGCACGGAACTCGGTGTCGCGCATGTACTGGAAGGCTCTGTGCGCCGCTCCGGCGACAAGATCCGGGTCACTGCACAGCTGATCCGGTCATCCGACGGGTTTCACGTTTGGTCGCAGAACTACGACCGCGAAATGAAAGACGTCATCTCGATCCAGGAAAACCTGGCCGTCGAGATCGCTCGTGCACTGAAGACCAGCATGGACCCGTTGGCGCTGGCCTCAATGATGCAAACGGGGACGCGGTCGATCGAAGCCTACCAGCATTACCTGAACGGCCTCGCGCTCGAAGCAAGGTCGGCAGCAACCGGCGATCTCGAGACCTACCAGAAGTCATACGAGGCAATCGAGAAGGCGCGTGAGGCGGATCCGGGGTTCGCCGCGGCCCATGCCCAGGCCGCGCAATTCTGGGATGAGCAACTGCGCCGGGTCAGCCGCTGGAACCTCGGCACTAACAGCAATTCTCGCGAGCAACGACGCAACTTCGAAGTCCGGATGCTCGCTGCCATAGAACATGCACCCGACCCGGTCACACGGTCCTATTTCGAGGGCAAGCTGGCGATTACGCGACTCGAGATACGCAAGACCATCGCGCTGATGCAAGCCGCGGTGGAAAATTGGCCAAATGACGAAGGAGCCTGGGATATCCTGGTCCGGTCAGCCGCATTTGCCCAGGATCGCGAGGCGCTGCTGGAAGCGCGCGATGGTGCCGTCGAGCTGGCGAACGTCAATCCGGAAATCGGTGCGCTGGCGTCGATGGCCAGCTTCATTCTGCAAAGCCCGGACGCGGGAGACATAGCCAGGACGGTGCTCGGGCACCACCCCTTGCATCGCGAAGTCGTGTACCAGTCTCACCGCGCGCTGCTGTCCGTCGGTGACACCGAAGAAGCACGCCGCCTGATACCCCTGATGGTTGATGACGGCTGGTACCTGACTGCCCGTATCCGGCAGGCCTGTGCCGAGGGAGACCGGGCCCTCGCAGAACAACTGGCGCGCGAGTCCGATGCGATATCGAAATCGGGCAACTGGCACGCCTATATGCTGCTCGGCGACCACGACGAGGCGGTCGAGTATATCCGGGAGACGACCACGGAAGATGACCGTTATGTCGCCGCAAACTGGTTGCTGTACCCGCATTTCGACCCGACGCCGTTCCCGGGGCTGGTCGAGGTTCTCGCCCGGGAGAACATCGACCGCGGTACGCCGGCCGAACTAAAGTACTTTTGTCCTCCGGGAGAATAGGACGGAGCCGTTCGATCGGCTTCCCGCCGGTCCGCTCGCCAGCCCGAACAGCGGCCGCAGCAACCGAGTGCGCCTGATCACATATTCGTGCAATACGTAACACCCGAGTACCGTGCCGCCCAGCACGAGCAACGGCTCGACAACGGGCCCCAGCGACAATCGCGCGAGCTGGTAGCCAAGGACGACCGTGATGGTCTGGTGCAGGATGTACCACGGGTACACGGCTTCGGTTGCATACGGCAGCCAGCGCAGCGGCCGGTTCAGGGCATGGTAGCCCCAGCCGAATACCGTCATCAGCCACAGCCAGCGGTTCAGGTAGATGACCAGCTGGTGGTCGGTCAGGTTGAGTGCCACGAACATCGCAACAGCACCCGCCAGTGTCACATGCCGCAGGCGCGCGAACTCCGCCCAGAGCCCGTCATCCCGGCCGATCAGAAAGCCGAAGAAAAAGAGTGAGCCGTACATCGCGTGGGCATACCAGTCGTCCAGCAGCGCATGGCTTATATAACCCGTACGGTATCAGATATGATGGCACAACGCAGACATCGAAGAGGCCGCCGAC
>JARRMH010000085.1:0-8189 GCA_037386205.1 Woeseiaceae bacterium
GAATCGATCGTCGAGATAGTGCGTGACGGATTCCTGCAATGTCGCTTCGTCTATTTGTCCGATCATTATTTATTTACCCAAGTGGTTAATTTATAGGGGATTCTGCTCTGAGGAGGCGGCGAATATTGCTCTGCGAGGCGCAAACTTTCTTGTCCTAACGCCGCAGGCTGGAAGCCGTTCGAGTCATCCGGGGGCGCCGCTTGCCAGCCGTCGGGTCTTCGGGTTCAATTCAGGAAGAATGCCCCTCGAGCCGACATCGCTGTCACTGGCCGTGTATCGCATCGGCGATACGCTGAAGGCAGTCTATGGAATCGATCCCGGTCCTATGTATGAGCGCCTCGGCATCGACCCTGCCGGGCCCTCGGAAGTCGGCGAGCGCCAGCCGAACCGCATCGTCTCGGCGGCTTTCGAAGAAGGGGCAGCCCTGACGGGCGACCCCGCATTCGGGATTCGCGTCGGGCTGCACAGCGAGCCCCGTCATTTCTTTGTCATCGGGCACGTCTGGCTTGCCAGTGCGACGCTCGTCGATGCGATACGACGACTGTTGCGGTACGAGGCCATACTCAACAGCAGTGACACCGTGCTCGAATTTCGCAAGCTCGACCGGCACTACGTGCTGAAGGAGTCCTATCCCAGCCCGGCCCACTATCCGGGAAAGCTGCGGGCCGACGCGGCCATTGCGAGCGTTATCCGCCTCTGCAACATTGCAAGCGATGAACCACTATTCGCGGAACGGCTCGATCTTTACGGGCCTGACGGGACGCCGGTCGACATCTACCGGCCCCTCGTTCGGGGGCCGGTCAGTCTCACAAAGTCGCACAACGCGATCTATCTCGATACGCGCCGGCTCGAAGCGTTGCTGCCCGGATCGATCCCCGAAGTCGTCGATTCGACATGCCGGATCGCGGACCGCTATCTCGAGTCACTCGACAGCGAGACCGTGGCGCGCGAAGTTCGGGCCCAACTCGTGAAGATGTTGCCGAGCGGTGATGTCGACCAGCAAAAAGTCGCTGACAGACTGCACCGGAGCACCAGCACATTGCAGCGGCAGCTCAGTGCGGAAGGGCTGACCTATCGTGATGTGCTCGACGACACACGCCGGGAACTCGCTGAAGCTTACCTGCGAGAAAGACGCCATACGCTGGCGCAGATCGCGTTCCTGCTCGGGTTCGCGGACCAGGGCAACTTTGCACGCGCCTTCAAACGCTGGACCGGGATGAGTCCCAGGCAGTTCCGGCAGTCGGCCGCCTGACCGCCGGCCCGGCGATTAAAACGGGTGCATGCCGGCTGCGCCTGTGTCGCTGCATCAGGTACGAATTCCGGGAGCGGTCCGGATGCTAGCGCCCCAGCATTGCTGCCTGAATGACCGCAGCAACGTCATCGGGATCACCGCTGAGCACGAGGTAGCGGTGCTTGCCGTCCGGGTCCGGTTGCCAGTCGTTGCCGCCCTGTGCATCGGCAATGACTCGCCCGGGCGCCGAGAGCTCCCACCAGAGACCGACGCCGCCGCGCACCGCAAACAGCACCGCAGACTGGTCGAACGAGGCGTTGTCGAGGATGCGGCCGTCGAAGCGATCCTTCATCCAGGGCGCGTGTTTGCTGAAGTGCAGGAAGCCGGCGTGCAGGGGATGTGAGTCGTCGAGGTCATTGAAGCTCGTCCCGGTGCGGATCGCGTCGCCGATCTCGTATCCGGAGAAAATGACCGGGACGTCAATGGACGCCAGTACGTCGCGGGTGACGCCGGGCATGTCGCCGTCGAAATTCCATTCGTGCTCGCCCGCCGGAAAATTGCCGCCCATGATGACGAATTTTCGCACCTTCTCGCGGACGAGTTGCCGGCCGGACATCGGTGAGTGTCGGTCGGGCCCGGACTCGAGCAGGTCCAGGATATTGGCGAGCGGGCCCACCGTGACGACGGTGACGCTGCCGGGGTCTGCCGCGGCAAGCAGTTCGCGGTACAGGCCGGTGGCGCCGGGCGCGGTCGCCGTGGCTGGCGCGTTGAGGGCGTCCACGACTGCTTTGCTGTACTGCCAGTCAGCCTGCCATGGTTCGCCGCGCCGCGTGCCCACAGCAACGTCGGGGTGCCCATAGAACCGGTTCAGGGCAACGATGGCCGGCAACGCATAACGTTCGGTGTTCCAGTTCATCACGGCAAGCAGTTCGCACTCGCCCGCGGTCATCATGTTGTGCAGCATGGCGAGCGCGCCGAGATCGTCGGCGTCCCCGCCGAAATCCGTATCAAAAATAACGCGGGGCGTGGTATCTGCACCGAGACAGGCGCCGTGGGCGAATAGTAAGAGCAGGAGTAGCGGGAGATGACTGCGCATGCGCGCTATGGTATCCGGATGTGGACGCTCTTGTTACTATCGAGAGTACTCATACCTGAGAAACCTGAGGGGACAGTCATGGCAGTAAAGCTCGTACTCAATGGCCAGGAAACCAGCCTGGATGTCGACCCCGAGATGCCGTTGCTGTGGGCGATTCGCGATATCGCCGGGCTGACCGGGACCAAGTACGCTTGCGGCAAAGCGCTCTGCGGGTCGTGTACCGTGCACGTCGACGGGCGGCCCATGCGATCGTGCGCAATCCCCGTGTCGACAGCCGCAGGCAAGACCGTCACGACGATCGAAGGCATCTCGGATGACGGCAACCACCCGGTGCAGATCGCGTGGCGGCAACTCAATGTGGCGCAGTGCGGTTACTGCCAGTCGGGCCAGATCATGAGCGCCGTGGCCCTGCTCGAGAGAAATCCCAATCCGAGCGACGATGACATCGTCTCGGCCATGAGCGGCAACATCTGCCGCTGCGGTACTTACACGCGGATACGCGAGGCCATCCAGCGCGCTGCGGAGGGCCAGTCATGAGCGAACTGAGAAAAATAAGCCGACGCGAATTCATGCGACGCACCGGCCAGGCCGGCGGCGGGCTCGTGTTTGCCCTGACGTTTGCCAGCGCGTGCACGCCTGCGGAACAGGCCGCCGCGCCTGAGGAGAAACAGGCGGCATCTGTCGCGCCCAACGTCTACGTCAATATTCGCAACGACGGCATCGTCGAGATCTACTGCCACCGCTCCGAGATGGGCCAGGGCATCCGCACGTCGCTGGCGCAGGTCATTGCTGACGAACTCGAGGCCGATTGGGACAAGGTCGAGGTGCTGCAGGCGATCGGCGACGAGAAGTACGGTGACCAGAACACCGACGGCTCGACCAGTATTCGCAAGCAATTCGACCTGCTGCGCAATGCGGGTGCGACGGCCCGGGACATGATGCTTGCGGCAGCCGCCGCAACGTGGGACGTGCCGGCAGACGAATGCGTGGCACGCCGGCATGCCGTGCATCACGAGGCAAGTGGCCGGTCGGCCGGTTACGGCGAACTCGTCGACACCGCGAGCGGACTGCCGCAACCGGAGAGCGCCGAGTTCAAATCCCGCGACGACTATCGCTACATCGGCAAGCCGATGGACACGATCGACGGCATGGCGTTCACGACGGGTACCGCCGTGTACGCTACCGACGTGACCCTGCCCGACATGGTGTACGCCACCATCGAGCGCTGTCCGGTGCTGGGCGGCAAAGTGGCCTCGCTGGATGATACGGCGGCGCGCGAGATCAGCGGCGTCGTCGATGTAATCCGTATGCCTGAACCCACCGTTCCGCCAGTGTTCAACGTGCTGGGCGGCGTAGCCGTGCTGGCCACCAACAGCTGGGCGGCCGAGCAGGGACGCAAGGCGTTGAAGATCGAATGGGATCGCGGCGCCAACGCGACTTACTCCAGTGATACTTACAAGAAGCAATTGATCGCTTCGGCATCAGCCCCTGGCAACGTCATGCTCAATCGCGGCGACGCCGACGCGGAGGTGGCGAACGTGCACGAAGCGACGTATTACGCACCGCACCTCGCGCAAGCCCCGATGGAACCGCCGGCAGCGGCGGCCCGGGTCAACGACGATGGCACGTGCGAAGTCTGGGCTTGTACGCAGCATCCGCAGGCCGCGCGAGACACTGTGGCCGGCACCCTCGGGCTCGACAAAAAGCAGGTCACGGTCAACGTCACCCTTTTAGGTGGTGGCTTCGGCCGCAAATCGAAACCCGATTTCATTGCCGAGGCGGCCTGGCTTGCGCAGAGAGCCGGGCGACCGGTCAAGGTGCAGTGGACCCGGGAGGACGACATCCGGCACGGCTACTTCCATGCCGTCAGCGCCCAGTATTTTCGCGCCGGCATGGACGCTGACGGGGTGACGAAGACCTGGCTGCATCGCACCAGCTTTCCGTCGATCTCATCGACATTCGCACCCGATGTGCCGGGACCGCAGGCTGACGAGCTGGGTCTCGGCGCCATGGATTGCCCGTGGGACGTGCCCAATTTGCGTCTCGAGGCCTGCGACGCGCCGGCCCATGTGCGCATCGGCTGGCTGCGCTCCGTGTGCAACATCTTCCACGCATTCGGTGCCTGCGGTTTCGTCGACGAGCTGGCGCACCTGAAAGGGCAGGATCCGAAGGACCACCTGATCGACATGATCGGGCCTGCACGGTTAATCGACCCCGCCGCGGACGGCGGTAAATTCAGCAACTACGGTCAGGACCTGGCGCAACACCCTGTCGACACGGGCCGACTTGCGGGCGTTGCAAAGAAGGTTGCGGACATGGCCGGCTGGGGCCGGGAGCTGCCCGAAGGGCGGGGACTCGGGATTGCCGCGCACCGCAGTTTTCTCTCCTACGTCGGTGCGGTTGCCGAGGTCAGTGTCGATGCCGATGGCAAGATTCGGGTCGAAGACATGTGGATCTGCATCGATGCGGGCCTCGTCGTCAATCCGGATCGGGTCCATTCACAAATGGAAGGTGCCGCGATCTTCGGCATGAGTCTCGCCTTGCACGGGGACATCACGGCACAGGGCGGGGCGGTCGTCGAAGGCAATTTCGACACGTATCCCGTCGTTCGGATCGGCGAGGTGCCGCGCAAGATCCATACGCACATCATGCCGTCCGACGAACTCCCCGGGGGTGTCGGCGAGCCCGGCGTGCCGCCGATCGCCCCGGCCATCGTCAACGCGTATTTCGCCGCCTCGGGTGAGCGGGTGCGCGAACTGCCGCTGAGGAATCTCGGCCTGGTCTAGGCTGCCTGCCGGCGCAAGCCGGAGTCGGCAGTCTCCGTCTGCTCGGGTCGCGCAGGCCGCGTCGCAAACGTCGCGATCAACGCGCCCAGCAGGCAGACGCCGCCTGCGACGACGAACGGCGTCATCCACGCACCGGGGTCGGTCGCACCCTGAGCCGCATCCTTGAAGTAACCGGCGAGCAGCGGGCCGGCGAGGCCTGCCACGCCGTAGGCCGTGAACATCCAGCCGTAATTGCTGCCGACATTGCGGTCGCCGAAGTAGTCTGCCGTGATGGCGGGAAACAGCGCGAAGCTGCCTCCGTAGTTGAAGCCGATCATGGCGGCGGCGACGATGAAGCCCGTGGTTGCGCCGAAGATTACGAACACATGGTAGGTCGCCAGCATCGTTACGCCCTGCAGCGCTGACAGGAAAACGATCGTGTTCCTGCGCCCCAGGCGGTCGGAGATGCTGCCCCAGGCAATGCGCCCGAGCCCGTTGAAGATCGCGTACCAGGCCATCGCCGTACCCGCGATCGCGCTGGCCCCCGCCACCCCGTGATACTCGAGCACATCGATGCCGAACAGTTTGATGCAGTAAATCACCATCAGGCCGGCGACACCGGCGAACATGAACACGGCCCACAACATGTAGAACTGCGGTGTCCCCAGCATGTCGCGCGCGCGATAGTCGACCGATCCATGGTCACCGCTGTTCGCACTCGGCGGTGTCCACCCGGCGGGAACATAGTTCGCGGGTGGGTTGACCATGACCAGGCTGCCCAGCAACACGAGCACGAGGAACGTGATGCCATAGATGACGAAGACGCTTTGCACGCCCGGCAAATCGAATACCGCCGTGGTATTCAGCAGCCCACCGAACCACGACCCGGCCAGCTTGACCCAGATGGTCGCACCGAAACCGAAGCCCGCTACCGCGATACCCGTAATCAGTCCCTTTTTGTCCGGAAACCACTTGACGCAAACGGCGATCGGGACGACGTACGCAAGGCCGATGCCCGCGCCTGCGACCAGGCCGATGCACAGGAGCTGTGCCCAGAACGTGCTGCCAAGCAGGCCGCCACCAATGAAGCCGCAGCCGAGCAGCAAGCCGCCCGCAACCGCGAGCCGCTGCGGACCAATCCGCGGCAGAATGCGCCCGGCCAAGACCATGACGATCGCAAAGGTGGCGAGCCCGGTCGAGAATACCCACGCCGTCTCGCTGGCCGAAAACGCGTACGGCCCCATCGGGTCGGTCAGCCTGGCCGTGAACACGGACCACGCGTACAGGGCACCGAGTGCCAGTTGAATGATGATTGCGCCCACGACAACGACCCGACGATCGGGTGTCCTCAAAAGATCAGTCACGATGGCCTCCTTGGCCCGGGAATTCAAAGCGCCCGCATGATCGTACAGATCACCGCAACGTGCGCTACGGAAGTCTACTTACTGGCCCCGTCCGGAATGCGTATTGTCGCCGGCAGCGTCCTCGCCGACGTATTGGAGAATCGCCTCGAGCAGCGCCGTGTGTGGAAACTGCCCGGTATCGCGCCGGGCGGCGAAGAATTCGAGGTCCTCTTCGAGCCGCATGGCGACGGCCCAGTGATCTGCATTCAGGTACCCGAGCAGCGTCGAGTTCGGCAGCAGCGTGTCGCGCGGCAATAACTGGCCGTCGTTCCGTCGATCGAGTTTCAACAGCAGCTTCCACGGCGTCACCAGCGCGCGGGCTACCCGGTCGCGCACGGTAAACGCCGGGAAAGAGTAATAGCGGATATGCTCAGGGAGTTCGTTTTTCGCCAGCCAGCTGCGACGAACGTCCGTGCGCAGGCTGTTGACGACCTCGCCGTCGCCTTTTTCGCAACGCCCCGTCGGCAAGTGCGACAACGTCAGGTTATAAAGCCCGCCGTACCGGTCGGCGAGCGGCGAACCGCCGACGGACCCGGCAATACTGACGACCGCGTCCACTGCGCTCGCCTGGTCGGGAAAGTCGACGAGAAATTGCAGTATGTCGGTCGTGCCCTTGGAATAGCCGATCAGGACCAGGGGACGTTCCGGATCGGCCGGGTTCTCATCGAGATACGCCGCGATCTGCCTCGCATTCGCCGCGCTGCCGGACCGCCCACCGACGACGATCGTGGCGAATCGATCGTCCCCGCCGGCCAACTCAACGATCGCTCGCGCGAACGGCCTGGCGCCCTCACCGAAGCACTCGCTGAACGCGCCCGTGACGAAGAGCAACTGCAGGCCGGGTCGGCCGCCGCCCGCGTTTCCCTGCATCGGCGCCTCGCCTGGCAACCGGTGCAGCCAGCGCTCGCATTCAGTCGAGGCGGCGCAGAAATAAGCCCGGAAACGCGCGCGCCCGTCGACAATGCCCGGGGGCGCATCGGGCGAGAGATGCGGTGCCGGCGCCGCGACAAGTTCGTCGGCTGTCGGCAGCGACGTGCAGCCACACAACGACAGCAAGACTGGGAACAGAAATGATCGTGCCCGGCGCTTCAGCATGGTATCTCCCTCGCCGAAGTCTAGCGTATCGCCGCGCAAACCATGCATGCCGTTACCAATTGCTTACGGCGACTACTGATGACTACTCGCTGGACACGGGCGCCAAATAGTGCAAATGTTTACAGGCTATGACCGCGATGATCGACAGTTCGGGCAAACGCGCAGGCGTAAGCAAAATGCTGGGCCTGCTGCTCGCCCTGTGGGTCAGTCTTGCAGTCCAGCCGTGCGCCGTGGCCGCGGTATCCGAGCACGACTGCCCGCATTGCCCGACCGAGGTCGAAGCGGCGCCTGGTTCGGAGCATCATCACGGCCACTCGACGGCTGATGACAGTGCCGCGATGCTCGCCGGCTGCGGCGCAATGCAGGCAGAATGCTGCGAGATCGACGACCGTATCGTCGGCGTTCGCACCGATGCAGCCGAGTTTGACGACGACGGCACCGTCCTCGCGACCGGCCCCGCGCCACCCGGAGTGGTCGACGTGCCGCGCGCCCGACCCGAACTTGCCGTTCCCCTGCCACAGCCAACCGGCAGGTCCGTCCGCCTACACATTACCAATTGCGTTTGCCTGATTTGAGCCCTGTGGCCTGACTTTTCAACG
>JARRMH010000086.1:0-10377 GCA_037386205.1 Woeseiaceae bacterium
TACGTCGGCGGCCTGCTGCGCGGCGACCTCGGGCCGTCGGATCGCTACCGTGACTACACGGTCGGCGAACTGATCGCCAGCGCGTTCCCGTATTCCCTCCAACTCGGTGCCCTGGCGACCGGGTTGGCCCTGATTCTCGGCGTCGGCGCCGGCACCTTCGCGGCACTGCGCCAGGGATCGGCCCCCGATCGCATCGTCATGGCATTCTCCATGACGGGTATCTCGATTCCCGTGTTCGTCGTCGCGCCGGTCCTTGTGCTGCTGTTCGCGGTCAAGCTGCAGTGGCTGCCGGCCGGCTGGAGCGGCTCGCCCGGTGTCGGCAAGTACGTGTTACCCGTTATTACGCTGGCACTGCCGCAGATCGCCTATATCGCGAGGCTGACGCGCGCGAGCATGATCGACGTACTCGGGCGCGACTTCATTCGCACGGCCCGGGCCCAGGGGCTCGGCATGGCAACCGTGGTGCGGGTGCACGCGCTGAGACCGGCGATGCTCCCCGTGGTGTCCTACCTCGGGCCGGCGATCGCGGCGATCCTGACCGGCTCGGTCGTCGTCGAGGAAGTGTTCGGCATCCCGGGCCTCGGCCAGTTTTTCGTGCGCGGGGCCCTGAATCGCGATTACACGCTCGTGCTCGGAATCGTCGTGTTTTACGCGACCCTCGTCGTGGCGCTGAACCTGGTCGTCGACATCCTCTATGCGGTCATCGACCCGCGAGTCCGCTATGACTAAGGTGTCAGTCACCTTATTAATACTGTTCGCCGTTCTCGCGGTCGCCGGACCGTGGCTCAGCCCCCACGATTTCCAGACGACGAACTTTGGCGGCATCCTGCTGCCGCCGTTGCTGGACAACCTGCGTCTCTTCGGCACCGACGACCTCGGCCGGGACCTGTTCGTGCGAACCATGATGGGAATCCGGGTCACGCTCGTGGTCGCCATAGTTGCCAGCGTCGTCAGCCTGGTTATCGGGGTGGCCTACGGCACGATTGCGGGTTTTGTCGGCGGCCGCGTGGACGCCGTCATGATGCGCTTCGTCGACACGCTGTATGCAGTTCCTTTCATTTTCTTCGTCATCCTGTTGATGGTAGCGTTCGAGCGGAATTTCCTGCTGATATTCGTCGCCATCGGCGCGATCAACTGGCTGGACATGGCGCGCATCGTCCGCGGCCAGACGCTGTCGCTGCGCGAGCGAGAGTTCGTGCAGGCCGCCCGCCTGATCGGCGTGAGCACGCCCGGGATCATCGTCCGGCACATCGCTCCGAATCTCCTGGGGATCGTCGTCGTCTACCTGACCCTGACGATTCCGCAGGCGATCCTGGTCGAGTCTTTCCTGAGCTTTCTCGGTCTCGGCGTCCAGGAGCCCCGGACGTCGCTCGGCGCGCTCGTCAACGCCGGCGTTGCGCACATGGAAAGCGCCCCCTGGACCCTGCTGATACCCGCAGCCCTGCTGGCACTGATTCTGCTGTCGTTCAACTTCCTCGGGGACGGATTGCGCGATTACTTTGACGCGAGGAATGTACGGTGAGTCTCCTCGACGTGACCGGCCTGACGATTCGCTACGGTAACGATACGGTCGTCGACGGTGTCGATATTTTCGTCGAGCAGGGTGAATCGGTGGGGCTCGTCGGCGAATCCGGTTCGGGCAAGACGCAGTCGGCTCTCGCGGTACTCGGGCTGCTGCCACGGCAGGCGGAGGTGAGCGGCAGCATCCGGTTCGATGACCACGAGATCCTCGGGGCAGGGGAACGAGCGCTGGATGCGCTGCGCGCGCGCCGCATCGGCATGGTATTCCAGGATCCGATGCAGGCGCTCAACCCCTACCTGCGCGTCGGGGTCCAGCTGCGCCAGATTCTCCTGAGGCACGGGCTCGCCAGTCGCGAAGACGCGGATGAGCGGGTAATCACGATGCTCGGGCGGCTCGGGCTGCCCGACCCCGGCCGGCAGTTTCGGGCTTATCCGCACCAGATGTCGGGCGGCATCCGGCAGCGGGCGATGCTCGCAGCGGCGCTGATCAGCGAGCCGGACCTGCTGATTGCCGACGAGCCGACGACGGCGCTCGATGTCACCGTGCAGGCGCAGATTCTCGAGTTGCTCGAGGACATCCGCGACAACACCGCATTGCTGCTGATTACCCACGACCTCGGCGTCATCGCCGGGCATTGCGAGCACATGATCGTTCTGCAGCAGGGCCGCGTCGTCGAGGTCGGGCCGACGACGGCGACGTTTGCCGCGCCGAAACACGAGCACACGCGCTGCCTGATCGATGCGGCGCCGCGTGTCGATCGCGGCCAGCCGCCCGTCCCCGTAGAGGGCCGGACGACCCTCAGTGTGAGCAATGCCGTCGTCGACTACCACGACCTGCGCGCAGTCAGCGATGTCAGTTTCGCCGTCCGTCGGGCGATACTGGGCCTGATCCCGCTTGGCGCGGGGCGCGTCGTGTACGCCGGGCAGCCGCTGGCCAACACTGTGCAAAAGCGGGCGCTTGCTGCGCGCCGCGACCTGCAGCTGGTCTTCCAGGACCCGGTCAGCGCACTCGACCCGCAAATGCGCGTCCAGGCAATCGTCTCCGAGCCGTTGCTGGTACACGAACCGGGCCTTGGCGCTGCACAACGCCGGACACGGGTCGTGGATGCCCTCGCCCGGGTCGGCCTCGATGAAAAGTGTCTGCGGCGTTATCCGCACGAACTCTCGGGCGGACAGGCACAGCGCGTGGCGATCGCAAGGGCATTGATACTGCAGCCCAAAATACTCGTCTGCGACGAGGCCGTCGCGGCCCTCGACGGCTCGGCTCGCAAGCAGGTTCTCGAGCTCCTGCGGGAGGTTCAGGAGGCGACCGGGCTATCGATCGTATTCATATCGCACGATCTTGCGGTCGTGCGCACGATCAGCCACCGCGTGTTCGTCATGTACATGGGACACCTGGTCGAAAGCGCCGACAGCGTCGCGCTCTTCAGCGCACCGCGGCATCCGTACACACGAGCCCTCCTGGCCGCCGTGCCGATCCCCGACCCCGTCGTCGGGCCGCGCCGCGCGCCGCTCCTGGGTGAAGTATCGTCGCTCGTGGATCCGCCGGCGGGGTGCGTATTTCATCCGCGGTGTCCGCTGGCGGAAACTGTCTGCGAGACCCGGGTACCCGAACTGCGCAACCTGGATGGGACGCGGGTGGCGTGCCACCTCGTTTGAGCGCCTACAAGCTCCCGAACGGCATCGGCATCGGCGCCCCGTTGATGGTCAGCAGGCCCTTCTTGAGTTCGGCTTCCATGACGTAATCGCTGTTCCGTTTCTGCAGGAACCCGCCGCCGACGAGCATGCCGACCTGGGCATTGTCCTGCGCTTGGCTCTCGACGAAGGGCGCGGGCACCGACAGGTCGGCCGACGCCTCCGTGCTCAGCAGCAGCGTGGACCATTCGAACGCTGCCGGATCCCTTTCTGCGAAGGTGAATTGCGCCTTCGAGCTGACGGTGCCCTCGGGGAAGGTGACCTTGATCTGGTCGAAGCTCAGATCAAACCCGGCAGCAAACAACCTCTTGAGGTCGTTCTGCATCGACGCATAGAGGCTCTTCGGATCCGGCGAGCCGGTGTTGTCCTCGAGAGCTTGCTGGACGCGGGCAAGTGAAACCGCATCGGCTCCGCTGAACGACATCGCAACGTCGATCGACATTTCGTCGAAGCGGGGCAGGTTCTGCATCACCATGTTCATCGTGACCGCGCCATTGAGATCGCTGTCGTCAAGCGAGCTCTTGCCCTTGACGGTCATCTTGCTAAGGCCGCCGATCTGGCCCATGCCCTGGTCGATCGCAAGGCCGTCGAGTTCGATGAGGGTTTCACCGGTGGAAACGCCGAACTCGGTCGGCTGTTGCTGTCCTCTGAACGTCAGGGCATTCAGCGTCATGTTCTCGTTCGGGGACACGAAGGCAAGCTTGCCGAGGGCGCCGTCGTAGGTGACTTTCCCGCTGGAGGGGTCGGTCGTCACATCGATCTTCACGTCGTCCCAGCTTGCCGAAACATCGCCGTCATCGCGCGTGCCTGCCACCAGCGCGTAGCTCGAGTGCAGCGAACCACCGAGCGTGACCTTGCTATAGATCTTTCCGGGCACGTCGATGACCGTGCCGTCGGACAGCTCGACCCGCATCGTGGATACGGCGCTGCCCAGTCCCGGCGCCAGCGAGCCTTTGTCGCGCGCCATCGACGTCACCGGAATCAGGCCATGATCGAGCTGCGTATTGATGACGAGAACCGGGAGATCATCGGCCGACATCGGGCCGGCGATCGTTTGCAGGGCGGTCAGCAAATTGCCGTCGCGCATCTCGATGCGGTGCTGTCCCTCCGACGAGAACCAGCTTCGCGTGTAGTGCTCGGAAGTGACTTTGACCGAGCCACTCTCGTCGGCGGCCCAGTTGAGGTTCCTGTCCATGGATTGTTCGGCCAGGCGCCCGACGATGGCCGGAGAAACCAGCACGACGGCGGCAAGCAAAACCAGTATGACGATGACACTTTTTTTCACGGTCGGACCCTGCGAGGTTGGCTGCAAGGGGCGTGATGCTATCACGCGAAAGCGGCCATCCTGAGCAGGAATGGCTAGAAATCGGCGCCGACTGACACTACCATAGCGCCCTCACGCAAAGTCCGGGCATTGGCCGGGACCTGAAACTGGCGAAACACCAAGTGATGACGCACATGAAGATCGTAGCCATGGCCGCGACGCTGCTCCTCGTGGCAGCACTGGCCACGCAACCGGCGATGGCCCAGGGGGATCCGGAAGCCGGCAAGGATATCGGATACACCTGCCTCGGATGCCATGGCATAGAAGGCTATCGCAACGCCTATCCGTCCTACCGGGTACCCAAGCTCGGCGGGCAAAAAGCGGGCTATCTCGAAATTGCCCTGAAGGGCTATCGTGACGGCATGCGCGAGCATCCGACCATGGTGGCGCAGGCGACCAGCCTGACCGACCAGCAAATCGCCGATGTTGCCGCCTATCTTGCGAGCCTCGCCAGCGAAACCGTTGCGGCCGGCGGCACAGAGGGGGCGTCCTTCGACAAGGCCGCTGCCTGCGCGGCCTGCCACGGACAAAACGGTATCAGCGTAAACGCCGCCTGGCCGACGCTGGCGGGCCAGCATGAATCCTATCTGCTGCATTCTTTGAAACAGTACCGCAACGGCACGCGCAAGGACCCGGTCATGACGGCGCAGGCCGCATTGCTCGAAGAGGAGGACCTGCCCCAGCTGGCCGCCTATTTCGCCGGACTGGAAGGTCTCGAGACGACGAAACCTGAGTAGACGCGCCCACACAACAGAGCTCAACGATGGCATCGTCGCCATCGACACCGAATATGTGCGCCCGATGCAGGATGCGGCTCACCTCATCGTCGAGGGTGGGCGGGGCGCCTTTGTGGACACCGGGACCAATGATTCGGTGCCTTTGCTGCTTGATGCGCTTGCCCGGCAGGGACTCGACGTTGCTGACGTCGAATTTGTGTTCCTGACCCACATCCACCTCGATCACGCCGGCGGTGCCGGGCTGCTGATGCGGCACCTGCCGAACGCAAAGTGCGTGCTGCACCCGCTCGGTGCGCCGCACATGGTCGATCCCGAGCGCCTGATCGCCGGTACCATTGGCGTGTACGGCGAAGAACGCACGCGCGAGATGTACGGCGACGTCATCCCGATTGACAACGATCGCATCAGCGTTGCCGGGGACGAAGACTGGTACGAGATGAACGGGCGGCGTTTTCAGGCACTGCATACCGAGGGCCACGCGCGCCATCACTACGTTCTGCATGATCCACAGGGGCGGGGCGTGTTCACGGGCGACAGCTTCGGCATCTCGTACCGCGAACTCGACACGGCCCGGGGCGAGTTCATCTTCCCGACGACGACGCCGGCGAGCTTCGACCCCGAGGAAGCGCACAAGGCGGTCGATCGCATCATGGCACTGGACCCCGACTACCTGTACCTGACACATTACAGTCGGGTCAGCAACCTCGAGCGCCTCGCCGCGGACATGCACACCGGTATCGACGACTTCGTGGATCTCGCGCTGGCGCACAAGGACGATGACGATCGCGACGCAAAAATTCAGGCCGCAATGGACGACTACCTGACCGGGCGGCTGATCGACCCCGGGTTCACGGGCGACCATGATTCTATATGGGAAGTTTTGAACATGGACATCGTGCTTAACGCGCAGGGGCTGGTAGCCTGGCTCCGGCGACTGGAGAAACACAATGGATAGCTTTCGCGCATTTCGCATCGACGAGCACGACGGCAAAGTCATCGCGGGATTTCGCGACCTGACGCTCGACGATCTCACCGAGGGCAACGTCGTGGTGCGGGTGACGCACTCGACCATCAACTACAAGGACGCGCTCGCGGCGACGGGCAAAGGCAAGATCCTGAGGCGGTACCCGCTGAACGGCGGGATCGACTTTGCCGGCGTCGTGGTCAGCTCCGAGGACACCGAGTTTCAGCCGGGCACCGAGGTCGTGATGAACGGCTGCGGCCTCAGCGAGACCGTCGATGGCGGCTATTCGGAATATGCGCGCGTCGACAGCGCAGGACTGGTGCCCATTCCCGAGGGGATGAGTTGCCTCGATGCCATGCGTATCGGCACGGCCGGATACACCGCGGCGCTCGCGATTCACCGCATGGAGCAGAACGGCCAGGCGCCGGACCTCGGACCGGTCGCGGTAACCGGCGCGACCGGCGGGGTCGGCAGCGTTGCGATCGACATGCTGGCCGGCCGCGGCTACGAGGTGGTCGCCGTGACCGGCAAGGCGCAGGAAGAGGCGTACCTGAAAAAGATCGGGGCGCGCCGGATACTGTTGCGCGATGACATCGACTTCGGCCGACGACCGCTCGAAAAGGCCACGTGGGCCGGCGCGATCGACAACCTCGGCGGCGACTACCTGGCCTGGCTGACGCGCACGATGCGCTACGGCGGCAACATCGCCAGCATCGGCCTCGCCGCGAGCCCGAAACTCGAGACGACGGTCGTGCCGTTTATCCTGCGTGCCGTCTGTCTGCTCGGCATCAACTCGGTCGACACGCCGAGGGACCTGCGCCGGGCGGTCTGGCAGCGTATCGGTGGCGACCTCGCGCCGTCACACCTCGATGCGATCGGCGAGCGCATCATTTCGTTCGAGCAGCTCCCGGATGCGTTCGAGGCATACATCGAAGGGGCGGTCACAGGTCGCACCGTGGTAGAAATAGCGGGTGACTGACGACCGGTTCGATCTCCTGCTCGACGAACTGGAACGCTGGAATCGGAAGGTCAATCTGACAGCCGTTCGCGATCGCCGGCAGATGGTCACGCTGCACCTCGCCGACAGTCTTGCCGCGCGGCCGTTGCTCCAGGGCGAACGGATTCTCGACGTCGGCACCGGACCCGGGTTTCCCGGTCTTCCGCTCGCGATCGCCGAACCCGGTCGTCTCTTCACCTTGCTCGACAGCAACAACCGGAAGATCATGTTCGTCAAGCACGTTGCCGGCCTGCTCGGACTCGACAACGTCACGGCGGTCAGGGCCCGCGCCGAGGACTATGCACCCGGGCGGCGCTTTGATACCGTGATCGCCCGGGCCCTGGCATCATTGCCGCGACTCGTGGAAATCGCCGGGCATCTCGTAGGAGAGGACGGGGTGTTCGTGGCGCTCAAGGGACGCTACCCGGCGGCGGAACTAGAAGAATTACCGGCTCCGTGGAGCCATGAAGTGACGGAACTCGACGTGCCCGGCCTCGAACAGGGGTCGCGACATGCCGTGCTGTTGCGGCGGACAGGCTGATGACGCGAATCATTGCGGTTGCTAACCAGAAAGGCGGGGTGGGCAAGACCACCACCTGCGTCAATCTGGCGGCGTCGCTCGCCGCGACCCAGCGCCGTGTCCTGCTGGTCGACATGGACCCGCAGGGCAACGCGACCATGGGTTGTGGCATCAACAAGATGGAACTCGATAACTCGACCTGCGACGTGTTGCTGGGTGAGGCGACTGCGGCGGACACGATCGTCTCGGCACCGGAGGGCGGCTTTGCCGTGCTGCCGGGCAATGAGGATCTGACGCTCGCCGAGGTGCAGCTGCTGCAGGAGATCGGCCGCGAGTTGAAGCTCAAGAAAGCGCTGGCGCCCGTGGCAGGGCTCTATGACTTCATCCTCATCGACTGCCCGCCCTCGATCAACATGCTGACGATCAATGCGCTGACCGCGGCCGACGGCGTACTGATTCCGATGCAATGCGAGTACTACGCGCTCGAGGGTCTCTCGGCGCTTCTCAACACGATCGAACAGGTGCGCGACTCCGTGAATCCCGAGCTGAACGTATTCGGCATCCTGCGCACGATGTACGATCCGCGCATCAACCTGTCGAACGAGGTGTCGATGCAGCTGATCGAGCATTTCGATCGCAAGGTATTCAGGACCTGCGTGCCGCGCAACGTACGGCTCGCCGAAGCGCCGAGCTTCGGACGTCCGGCGCTGCTGCATGACAGGCATTCGCGCGGTGCCATCGCGTACCTGGCGCTGGCCGGTGAGATCCTGCGGCGCGAGGAAGCGAGCATGGCGGAAGCGGTTTGACGATGACACCCAAGAAACGATTAGGCAGGGGCCTCGATGCCCTGTTGAGTAAGCCGGGAGCGGAACGGAAGGCTGCGGCCGACGTGTCGCCCGAAGCGGGTGACGGCCTGCGCGAGATTCCGGTTGAGCTGCTGCAACGCGGTCAATACCAGCCGCGCGTCGACATGCGCCAGGACACGCTCGAGAACCTGGCCGATTCGATACGGTCGCAGGGCGTCGTGCAGCCGATCGTGGTTCGTCCGATCGGCGGTTCGAGCGGGGAACGGCGCTTCGAGATTATTGCCGGCGAACGCCGCTGGCGGGCCGCGCAGCTGGCCGGTCTGGCCAATATTCCGGCCGTGGTGCGCGACATCGCCGATGAAGCGGCCATCGCCATGGCGCTCATCGAGAACATCCAGCGCGAGGACCTGAATCCGCTCGAGGAATCGCGGGCGCTGGATCGGCTGATCCGCGAATTCGACCTGACCCACGCCGAGGCAGCCGAAGCCGTGGGCCGCTCCCGCGCGTCGGTCAGCAACCTGCTGCGGCTCCTGGACCTGTCGGACAAGGTGAAGCCGCTGCTCGAGGACCGCCAGCTCGAAATGGGTCACGCCCGGGCGCTGCTCGGAATCAGCGATGCAACGCAGCAGTTCGATGTTGCCCGACAGGTCGTAAAGAAGGGCCTCTCCGTGCGCGAGACCGAGCGGCTCGTCAAAAGAATATCGGCAGGCGGCGCCAAAAAGCCGGCGAAGCTGCCGGCGGCAAAAGACGCCGACATCCGCCGCCTCGAGATCGAAGTCTCGGAAAAGCTCGGCGCCAGAGTCAACCTCGAGCACTCCGCCAAAGGCGCCGGCAAGCTCGTCATCAGCTACAACAGCCTGGATGAACTGGACGGCATCCTGAAACACATCAAATAACCCTAATTACGTGTCAGTCACCTTATTATTCAGTCTAAAGGTGTCAGTCACCTATTTCTTCGGCCTTCCGCGCGAATGCATGCGTATGCGTCTTCCGCTGAGCGATTCGAGCTCTTCGATAAAGCCTTCACTACCCTTGGGGCGGCCAGTGCCGGTCATGCGGCGCAGCGCTGCGACTTCGCCGAGGTTCTCCGAACGCGAAAGGTAATTTGCCCAATCGGAAACGAACTTGAGCGCCGGTCGGTTTCGAATGAGCGGGTCCTCAGTCAGGCCGAGGTTGCCGCGCGCGCTCGACCATTGCCAATCCTCGGGTAATTCGGCCAGACCCGAGCGAACCGGGTTGCGTTCGACATAGCGCAACGCCGTCAGCGTGTGGCGTTCGTCCATGACGACAGAGTAAAACCTGTTCTGCCAGAGGTGGCCGGACCAGTCGTATCGGCAGTTGGTGTACTTCGCATAACGCTGGTGCAACTTGCCAAAGAAACTGGCGAGACTGTTGTCATGCTGGGGGATGACAACGGCATGCACGTGATTCGGCACCAGGCAATACGCCAGTACCTCGATGGAATGCAACCTGAGCAGGTTCGCCGCCAGGCTGAGATAGGAACAGTAGTCGCGGTCGTCAAAAAACGTCCTCTGACGCCGGACGCCTCGCTGCGTGACATGATGCGGATAATTCGGGACGACCAATCTGCGATATCCGGGCATGCTCCACTCGCCACACCAAACATGCGTCGACTTTGCCGGTGACCAGGGGTCTGCGCCACGAATCAATCGGGCGAAAGTGTCGAAAAAAGGTGACTGACACCTTTTAGGCGGCGGTGTGTTCGCGCCTGGCCGAGGAGACGCGGCGGATGATGTTTGGCAGCACTGCCTCGGAGATAAAGATCCCCTGCATCTTGTCGCATTCGATCGTG
>JARRMH010000087.1:0-13549 GCA_037386205.1 Woeseiaceae bacterium
GGCCCGGCTCATGCTCGGCGAGCGCTTCCGCCATGACGTGCTCCGGGCCGTGCAAAAAGAAAATGTGCTGCCGGCCTGGTTCGCGTGGGCAGGTGCTGCGGAATGCGAGCGACTGAGCCGTTTCGATCTCGCCGAGGAAACGGCAAGGGACTTCGCTTTCCTGCTGGCAGCAACGACGGCCGACATCCTCGTATCGCGCGATGCCGGACCTGAGGCGGGCGGTTCGTGAGGGTGCTCACCAGGCAGCTCGTGCTCATGGTTGCCGGCGCGCTCATCCTGCACGAGGCGCCGGCCGCTGGTGCGGTGGACCCGTTGTTCCAGGACGACGAGGTCCTGGAGATGACGATCTCCGCTCCCATCGCCACCATCCTGCGCGAACGCTCCACCGAACAAGACGAGCCGGGGACGGTCAGCATCACCAGCGCGGACGGCTCGATTGCAACATTCGAGGTTCGGTTCCGGGCGCGGGGCAATTTCCGGCGCGAGACTTGTCGTCACCCGCCGGCCTGGCTGAACTTCAAAAGGTCCGATGTCGCCGGAACCTTGTTCGAGAATCAAAACAAGCTCAAGCTGGTCGTGCACTGTGATCGCTCCGCCCTGTACGACCAGCTCGTGGTCAAGGAATACCTCGCCTACCGCATATTCAACGAGCTGACGGACAACAGTTTCCGGGTACGCTTGCTGCGCGTTACCTACGTCGACTCGGAGACTGGCGAGGCGGGAGCGCCGCGCTATGCGTTCCTGATCGAGCACAAGAACAGGCTCGCGGCGCGGCTCGGGCTGCGCACGCTCGATATCAGGCAGACCAGTGTGTCCGCACTCGACCCCGTCCAGCTGAACCTTGCCATCGTCTTCCAGTACTTCATCGGCAACACCGATTTCTCACCGCTCAGCTCGCCCGAGGGTGCGTCTTGCTGTCACAACTTCATGCCGTTCAGCGGGCAGGGGAGACCCATTCTCCCGATTCCCTATGATTTCGACCAGGCGGGCTTTGTTGCCGCCCCCTACGCGAGCCCCCATCCGCGGCTCAGGCTCAAGGACGTAAGGACACGCATGTATCGCGGATACTGTGCCAACAACGATCGGCTGGCCGGGTCGCTGCAGCGGTTTCGGGACAAGCGCGATACGATCTACGCGCTCATCGCCGACACCGAGGGCCTCGAATCGTCCACGCGCAAGCGTCTCGTGGCGTACACGGACCGATTCTACAAATTGATCGAATCCCCACGAGATGTGAGCCGCCGGCTGGAACGCAAGTGTCGCGAAGTACCCTGATGTTCGGTGCTGGGCGGCGAGGTATCCGAACCGGGGCTCAGTAGATGCGCCCGCCTATTCGGACACTGGTGCCGAATCCCGAGCCGTAGTAGCCGCCGCTGTAACTACTGTAACCGACACTCCCGTAGACCTGCGGTGGCTCGCAGGAAGCCAGCATGCTGCAGAGCGTCACCAGTAAGCCTGCGTGGATCAGCCGCTTCAATCTCGTTGTCATTCGTTCGCACCTCGCTTGATCACGTCGCCGCTATTCGGGTGGCCAGGTCTGTACTGCGATTCCGGCACCGGACGGCCCGGCGATGAAGGCGGCCATGCCACCGACTTGCCGCTCCCTGGCGTCGATGATCACGCGCCCGCCGAGCGCTGCAACGCGCGCCGTTATCGCAGCGGGATCCTCGACCCGGATGTAGTTGACCCAGACCGGCGGTTGTTCACCGAACGGGTTGCCCATGATGCCGGCGCGGGGACGGCCATCCGCGCGCATCACGCGGTAGTCATGGTCTAGCGACACCATTTGCGGCTGCTCGATGGAGTAACCCGCCACCGCGCGATAGAAATTGCTCGCCGCACCGACGTTGCCGGTCCAGAGTTCGTCCCAGAGAAAGGTATTCAGGGCAGGCTTGCGCTCCGGCGGATCGCCGTCCCGGGTCCTGACCATGGCGAAGATTGCGCCGTCGTGGTCCGCAACCACGGCGATCGTTCCGCGGCTCGGCAAATCGGTGGCCGGTGTCAGCACCTTGCCGCCTGCGGCACGGACGCGATCGACTGCGTCGTCGACGTCGGCTACCGATATCGCCATCACCCACTGGGAAATATTCTCTGCACGCCCCAGGGCCCGGGTGTCGACGATGCCGCCGATGAGTTCACCCTCGTGGCGTATCAGCAGGTACCCGCTTCCGCCGCCGAAACCGACGTCGATACCCGGCCGTTCGAACTCCCAGCCGAACAGTTCCGAGTAGAAGCGTTGCGTGGCGACCGGATCGTTGGTCAGCAGGTCGTGCCAGACGACACGTCCCACCGAACGTGAACCGGCGGGCGCCTCCGTTATCGGCGGCAGGTCGATGTTCAGCGCCGTGCAGCCCACCGCAAGCAGGGCCGCCAGGAAGATTGTGATTCTTGTTTTCATTGTTCGGCTGGCCACTGATGGACGCCAGCTCGAAATAGCATGCGGCACGAATGCAACATCAGGCGCACAGGATCGTAAAGATCAGAATCCCGGCAGGCAAGCATCTTTCGCAGCCGCTCAGTCGGTCACTTCGTACAACACATTGCCGACGCATCCCGACGGCGGTTTGATATCGACGAACGCGGCCAGTGTCGCCGCGATGTCGACGGTATGGACCCGACGATCGACCGTCTGCGCCTCGACTCCCATTCCTGCGAATACAATTGGCACATACGTGTCGTAGTTCCAGGGCGACCCATGCGTCGATGCGACGGTAAGCCCGTCGAAGTCCTGGATGAACCAGTTGGGCTCGAAAACGATAAAGACGTCGCCCGAACGCTTGGGGTGAAAATTGTGCCGTACCAGGCCCATCAGATCCGTGTCTGCCACATTGCCGCTGCGCAGGGCGGCACTCGATACCGCGAGTGACACCCCCGGAAACTTCATCAGCTCCGCAACGACAGTGGCTTCGAGCAACGCCTGGTCGAGACCGGGGTCATTCTTGACCTCGTCACTGAAATAGAGGTACGGGTGGCTGTAGGTCGCGATCAGCTCGCCGTCGACGCCGAACTGTTCCTTGATGCGCGCGATCGCTGCCTCCCTGTCCCAGGTTTCCGGATCGACGTAGCCCGCGGGAATGCCCAGTGTGTCGAGATACCCGGGCGTATCGGGCCCACCGTGATCGGCCGACAGCACGATGAGCGTGTGCTCGAGACCTACGCGTTCGTCGACAAACTCGAGCAGCTCGGCCAGCGCCTGGTCGAGTCGCAGGATGTTGTCCTCGGCCTCGAGGCTCGAGGGTCCGAAGACATGACCAACGTAGTCGGTCGCGGAGAAACTGACACTCAGGTAGTCGGTCGTGTCATCCACGCCGAGCGACTCGTTGACGAGCGCCTCCTTGGCAAAATCGAGCACGAGCCGGTCGCCGGCCGGGCTTAGCGTGAGCAGCGTCGTGAAGTACGGGCTCGTGCCATCGCCATAGGAATGGGGGAACGTGCGGCCGAACCCGCCGACATCGGTTTCCCACTCGCGATCATCAGTGGCACCGAACAGGTAGTCCTTGCGGTCGTGCAGCAATGTCCAGCTCGTGTTCGCGAAAGCCTCGGCTGGACGAGCTTCGTTGAATGCTGTTACCCACGCGGGATACTGATCATGGTAATAGGTGCTGGTGACGAACTCGCCGCTCGCCTTGGAAAACCAGTACGCAGTCCCCGAGTGCCCCGCCATCGAAATGGCGCCCCGGTCCTTCACCGACACACCGATGACTTTCGCCCGACCGGCCGTGTTGCTGCGCAACTCATCCCCGAACGTCGTAACGAGGATGGCGGCAGGTGACCGGCCTTCGCTGCGCGCCGCGCGCTGCGTGGGATCGATCTCCGCATCTTCATCGACATCGGCGCCCGCTGTCAGCAGGCGGTACCCGGCATCCTCCACGTTGTAAGTAACAAAGCCCGTCTCGCGATCGAACCAGAGGTTACCTATCATGCCGTGCGCCGAGGGATAGGCGCCGGTCGCCAGCGTCGCATGGCCCACAATCGTCTCGGTATTGGCATGCGCATGGTGCGCGTTACGATACACGACGCCGTTTTCCCAGAGATAACGGAACCCGCCCTCGCCCAGCCGGTCGTAATATCGTGTCGGCAGATCGCCGCGCAGCTGATCGACCGTGATTTGAAGGATCAGTTTGGGATCGTCGTTGGCGTAAGCCGCACCGGCAAAAAGCAAAACAACTGATGGGAATAAACGCATGACTGCACCTCCGCTGGTAACCGATAGAACATGATGGACAATTCGGAGCATGTCCAGTCCGGAATTCATCCAGCTTCGCCAGTACAAACCGCAATCACCGGCGCCGGGGGAATCCTGTGACCTGAAATAATGGAAGAATTCCATTCAATTTAATAGTGACGAGGAGAAAACGGCAATGTTTGCCAGGAATCCATTGATATTGATATCGGCGCTGATCTCATTGACCCTGGTGAGCATCCAGGCGCACGCCGGTGGCCGGCCCGACAGTTCCTCCCGAAACTGGTTCGGCCATATTTCCGGCGGTTACGCTTTTGCAAGCGGCGATACGAGCGACGCGGTCGACGACGACTGGACCATCGGCGGTGGCGCACTCTACTGGCCGGCCAGCTGGCCGATCGGCATTTCCCTCGACGTCAATTACCTGAAGATGGACCTCTCGCGTTCGTCCATCGACGCGATTAACGATGCGATCGCGAGCGACCCGAACAATGACGGTGAAGTTACCGGTGGCGACTTCGACAACCTGCAATTCGCGGTGAACGGTATCTGGAGCCTCGGACCGGAAACATCCCATGGCCTCTACCTGACGGCGGGCATCAGCTACAACAACATGACGGGACGGGTCTTCGAGGACGGCCTCATATACTATCCGCCGATTTGTGACCCCTGGCTCTGGTGGTGCTATCCGGGCGGTGTCGGGCCAGGCCAGATCGTGACGGGCAAGCGGTCCGAGAACGAGTTCGGCTGGAGTGTTGGTGCCGGCTACAGCTTCGATACGATGAGCGGCCAGCTATTCGTCGAGGCCCGCTACCAGCAGATCCAGGCCTTTGGCGAGGACGTCGAGTACATACCGCTGGTCGTCGGCTACCGCTGGTGACGTAAGGCCGGCGGATCGCGTTGGAGAGGATCCGGGGCCAGCGTCGCGTGCCAACCGGCTAGAACTGCCAGCCCAGCGACGTCGTAATGCCATAGTCATTGCTCGGCGTATCATCGACGGCGGGATCGCTGTCGAAGCTGTCGTAAAAGCTCAGCTGCCAGAAGAGGTCTTCAATGATCTCCCATTTGAGCCGTATGTCGAGCTCTCCACGCACGCGGCCGGTATCCGACAGGTTGGGAAAGATGCGCAGCGAAGTGCTGAGGTCAAGCTCCGGTGTGTCGTAGCGGAACCAGTCCCAATTGACTGCCAGTACGCCCTCGACCGTATCGTTATTCTCCTCGGTTCCGTCCGTGTAATTTTCCCTGCTGACCTGTAGGCCTACCCCGACCCCGAGGACGACCGTGTTCGTCTGCTTCAGGTATCGACCGAGCCCGGCGCCAAACGAGGTACGCAAATCGAGGTTGAGCTCGTCGTTGCTGTCGAAATTGACATTGCCGAAACCGAACCATTGATTCGGACGCAAGCGCACGTAACTAAACCTGAGATTGTTACGCTGGCTGGCTTCCGAATCTTCGCTGTCGGACTGCACGGAATTCGCCGACAGCCTCATCTCCCGAAATTCGGAGCGGGCGGCGAGATCGAGGCCGAACTGCACCTGTTCCACCGAGCTTGCTTTGGCGAACGTGTAGCCGGCCGTCACGCTGCCGTCCAGCCGGTTGATGCCGCGTTCCTCGATCGGCTCGAGCATCACCACGGTGATCGCATCCAGTTCGACGCTGCCACCTGCCGTCGAGACGACGACCGTGCCGGTATTCTGCGCCGCCATCAATCGGCCCAGATAGCGCTGACCGCCGCTCGTCTCCACCTGGACGTTCTGGTCGCTGCGCAAATACGCGACCTTGTCCCATTCGATCGAGATCGTACCGGTCGCGTCGGTCTTGAACCGCAGCTTGCCACGCTCCAGCGACTTGAGTTCGCCGGTCAGCCGGTCGCCGTTCTCGAATATCACGACGTCGGTGTCAGCGGAAACGGCGGACTCACAGGCAAGCAGGAGCGCGAGCAGCCAGAGACAGGATCGTCCAATCATGGTGGCAGCCTCAGGTTCGTCTGGACAGCCTGTGCCGTCCCGGTAAAACGACTTGTTGTTGGCTTGGCGTCCGCTATTGCGGCGGGAATCCTTCGAGAATCGCACTTACCGCAGCATCGACCGTTTCATCGATGTTCTTGCGATCGGAGTCCGTAATCGACTTCGTTGCGACACCGTGCCAGACCGGCCGGTGCTCGTCGACATCAAACATGTCGACGGCCAGCACGCCCTTTGTATATTCGCGAACGCGCGTGTCCTGCGCACAGCAGTAGTATGACGAGCCCCAGCCCCAGTGACGCGGGTATCCGTAGCTGTAACCCATCGACATGCTCGGGTACGAGTCGACCTTGATCGACTCCCGGGAGCCGATCGTAAACGAGACAACGAAGTCGGCGGCGTCAGGATCGCTGACGAGCGTGTAGCCCTTGGCGCCCAGCTGCGACTCGAGCGAACGCATGATGTTTCCCTCGAGGAGCGGACTGACAGGAGACGCGGTTTCACCGACCTTCATCGGGTGCTCGGATATCCACGCGAAGTTCCGATACGTCGAGAAATCGTTGGTGGGGTCGTGATCATGGGTCGCCTCGAAGGTTGACGCACAACCGACCATCATGAACGTTGCAAGAATAAGAGTCGCTCGAATTGTTGTTTGCATTGCCTTTTCTCCTGGCTTGTCTCTGGCGCATTGCAGCCTGCGATCTTACCCGGTTGCACCGGTTGTTTCGACACCGTCAAAGCCCCGCATGTTCCGGTAAATCGCCTGCACGCGCCGCCCTAGTCGGACGATTCGACAGCCTGCCGATACGTTTCCAGCGCAGTCTCACAAGGCTTTCGGTCGGCAAGGAAACGATTCTTCAGTCCTTTTGCGAGGATCGTCAGCCCCCCTGTTGCCACCGCCGCACCGCCGCGGAACAGCACGTCCTTTTCGCTGAGCGTCAGTGTCGGTGATGCCAGTGTGCCCCGCACGATCGTATACGGTGACACGATGTCACTGAATCCGAGGCCGATGCCTTTCCTTGCGGCCGTATTGATCGAAATCTCCAGCTTTTCGGAATTCAGGTTAATCTTGCCCCGGGCGAAAATGTTCAGCTCTCCCGTCTGCATGACGAGGGCCGGATCGCCTGAAATAATGCCGTCGTCGAAATCGAGCATCACCACGGCACACCGTATGCGGATGGTGTCCTGCGTTCTTGTAAACGGATTGACCGCATCCAGAAGCTGTGTCGCAAAATCGCCGAAGAAGACATCCCCGAGAACACCGCCCGTATCGGGAACCACTCCGCGCCCACCGTGTACGAGGGTCCGTCCGTCGAGCGACGCCAGTATCTCACGCAGCCCGGTCCCCCGGGCCGAGAGGTTTGACTCCAGCTCGAAACTGGGCCTCACCTTCACGACCTCTTCCGGCTCTCCCGGTTTCACGAAGACCAGGCTGTCGCCTTTGAAGTTGCTTTCGAGCAACCAGCTGTCATCCCCTGGCCGATAATCAATCTCGCCGACCACGTGCCCGCGCGGCCCCCGGAGATCGATCGTGTCGACGTGCAAAGCGCCATCGCGGACCTGACCATCGAGAACGACGTCCCGAAAATCCAACCGGTGCGATACCAGCTGGTCCATCTCCACTCTGATCCGCAGATTCAGGCTACTCAGCAGATCGACCGGAAACTCGACATCGGGGATAACGCGGTCGCCGGCCTGCTTTGCCGCGGCTATTCGGGGTTCCGGTTCGGGAAGCACATCGCGCAGGTCCAGGCGCTCCGCTCTGGCCTCGACATCGATATCGAGGGGGTCACCGCTCGCGTAGCGCACGCTCGCCTGGAAGCGGCTGTTTCCGAGTACCGTCCGAACATTGTTCACCGACCACGCATCGGGTGAGCCGGTGATACTGCCTTCGATGTCAAGCGGCACGGCCGGGATCGCGAAGCGCTCGCTGTCGCCGAGGGCGGCGAGATCGGGCCCTCGCCGAGCGTCGCATTGACGCTGGTCAGCTCCAGTCGGCTGCCCGACATGCTCGCTGCAATCTGCGCATCGACGGGAACCGCGGCAGGCGCGAAGGCCGGCCTGGCCGTCAACAGCCTGTCGAGTCGCGGCGCGCGCAATGCGGCATCGACCACGGCTGTCAGCTCCTCCCCGCTTCCCTGCAGCCCGAGCGAGCCCGTGAATTCAAGATCGCCCAGGTGACCGTCGATATCGCTAATGCGTGTCTCGTCGCCGCCGTGCTCGACCCGGGCCGAGATGTCGGTTGGAAGCGCCGGTGCACCTTCTACACCGAAACCGGAAAGAAATGCCTCGAGGTCGGGGACACCGGCATCGATGGTCAGGTCGATGCGCAAATCCTTACCGGCAGGCGCGACGTCACCGGCAAAGCCCATGCGCGCGCCCCCGATTGTAACCACCGCCTCCGAAAACCGGATTCTCTCGTCGGTATAGACGCCCCTTGCGGATGCGGTATAGGGCCAGGACGGCAGGTCCCCGAACAGCGAAATATCATCGCCGCTGGCTGTTATCGCCAGCTCCGTGTCCACGATCCCGGGGAAGCGCGGAATCCGGCCCTGCAATTCGATCTTGCTTCCACCAACGGTGAGTGTCAGCGAGTCGACGTCGACCTCATTATTCGACTTGCGCGCTTCCCCGTTGATTTTGAAAGCCGCGCCCGGGAGACCCTCGATCCCGAAGACGCCCGCGACCCGGTCGAGGTCCGGGCCGGCCGCCTCGATCGCCATTTCGGCGTCGCCGAGCGTCCGCAGGTCGCTGGCCCAGCCGTCGGTATCGAAAGAAAATTCGCCGACCTGGCCGCGCGCGGCGAACTCGATCCGATCGGCAACTCGCCCGAGGCGACCCTCCAGTTCGAGCGCCCCGCGCGCAGACTCCGGCAAGTTGAGCAGACGAAACAGGTACTGGGCATCCGGGCCCGTTAGCGAGAATTCGACCAGGGGTTCGCGTGGCGCGAGAATGCCGAGACGTCCCGTGTAATCGAACGTGGCCGGCCCTCCCGCGAGTATGCTGCTGCGAGGACCGATGCTGCCTCCGACAGAGAGCTGAGTCTCGTTGATCGTGCCGTCGATACGATCGACAAGGCGATCGTCCCTGATCGTGTGCTCCAGCGACGCGACGCGCAACACGAGCGTATCGGTGAGCGCAGGCGACGCGAGCGAAGCGACGAAATCGGTGAGGATGACGTTCTCGAAAACGAAGGAAACCCCGGACAGGTCGGCAGGCTCGCCTTCGAGCTCCCAGTTGGCCTCGCCCGCAGCGTTCTCGACGAGTTCGACATCCACATCCGCTATCTCGATACGCCTGAACTTCAGCGCCCGGGCGAACAGCGACACGGTGTCGAGTTCGGCGACCAGTGTACCGATACGCATCAGCGGCGCGTCGCCGGCCCAGTCCGCGTTCGCTATGACGACCTCGGTTGCCGAGATGGCGACATTGCGACCGACCCGGATCGACAGCGCACCTTCGATACGAAGCTCACGCTCCAGCGCCGCCGTGGCGGCGCCGGTCCATGATTCTTTGAAACGCCCGAGATCGATCGTCAGCAGCAGGATGATCGCGATAACCGGGAGCAGCGCTGCCGCGACCATGCCGATGACGGCGACACGCCGCCGCCTGGCGGGCGTGTGCGAATTTCCGCTGGCGCTCGTGGACGAGGAGGACATTCGACCGATTTCGCGTTTCCCGGCTTCGGATTTTACCGCAACGCCGCGTTGCCGGGGCCCGCTCAACCCCCATCTTCGGCAAGCTGCTGCCTCAAGACCAGCAGTCGGGAATTGCCGGGCTGCAGCTCCAGCAACCGATCGACGTACCCGATTGCCGCAGCCCGGTTGCCGCGATCACGCTCGATCGTAGCCAGTGCGAACAGGATGTCCACATCGTCGGGAAATGGCCCGAGAGCCGACTCGAGCACGGCCATGGCTTCGTCCGTGCGGCCGGTCGAGTTCAGCGCGATCCCGTAGACGAAATGGTAACGGGGATTGTCGGGGCGGAGCGTCATCGCCGCTTCGAGTTCCTCGAGCGCTTCGTTGCTGCGGCCCGCGCGAACGAGCAGCAGGCCGTAGGCATGGCGCACCGCAGCGTTTTCCGGGGCGATTTTCCTCGCCTGCTCCAGGGTTTCTCCCGCTTCTGCTTCGCGGCCCTCGGCGCGATAGAAATCGGCGAGGTTGACCAGCGCCGGCACCCAGGCCCGGTCGAGTTCGAGAGCCTGCCGATAGGCTGTTTCGGCCGCCCCGGAACGGCCCATCGTGGCATAGACGTTGCCGAGGTATGTGAGCGCGCCGGGACGATCGGCATTCAGGCGCTGCGCGTCGATGTATTCGTCCACGGCGGCCAGCAATCGTTCCTGGTCACCCTGCCGCAGGTCGCGCTCGAGCATCGGCGCAAGCGTAACGCCCGCTTGTGCACGAACCGCCAGCAAGTCGTCGTCGAGCAGGTGATTGCCGAGCGCCCAGCGCTGCTCGATGTCGAGATTCGAGAGCCCCTGCAGCGCACCGAGACGAACGAGTTGTTCGGGATCCTGCAGTGCGGCGTCGAGTGCCGCAACAGCCGTTGCGCCCGGGTAGCCCTGCAGCAGAGACAACGCCGTGCCCCTGACGATGGCAGGCGCATCCCTGTCACCCGCAAGTCCGGCCAGTTGCTCGGGGGCATCCGCGTCGCCGCGACGCCCGGCGGCGATGATCTCGCCGTAATGAGGCGGATTCGGTTCCGGATAGCGCTTTTTTATTTCAGCCGCCGCCCACGCGGCATTCTTGTCGGTATGACAGCCGTTGCACGCATTCGGCGCACCGGTCGCTTCTGCAAGGTCGGGACGCGGCACCCGGAAGCCGCGGATCGACGACCATGTAGTTCTTCGCCGGCATGTGACAGTTCACGCACATGGCACCCGCGGAACCCGGTTCGTGAAAGTGATGCTCGGGATTGTCATAAACCTTCGGCGTCAGCGTCGGGAAACGCGCCGGCGGCTCCGCCTGGTGGCATGCGGTACAGGTTTCGTTAACCCCGACGTTCAATGATGCGGTGTGCGGGTTGTGGCAGTCGGTGCAGGTAACGCCGCGCTGGTGCATCTTGCTCTGCAGAAAGGAGCCGTAGACGTAGACCTCGTCGAGTATCTGGCCGTCCGCGTGATACAGGCCTTCGTCGAGCAGTGCCGGCCGGTAGAAGTCGAGAAAGGCGTCGCCCGCCTCGAATCCCTCGGCGAGGATGCCGCGGCGCGCGTGGCATTTGGCGCAGGTTTCGACCTGGCGAAACGGCTTGTTCAGCGCCGCATCCAGGCCGGATTCGTGATACTCGCCACTCTGGGCGTTGGCGACGTGCGCGGACGCCGGGCCGTGGCAGGTCTCGCAGCCCACCGTGACTTCATCCCAGCTCGTCGCGTAAGTCTGCGTCGTCGCATCGTAGTTCTTCCGGACATTGGTCGAGTGGCAATCGGCGCACATGTAGTTCCAGTTCTGGTTGCGCCCGGTCCAGTGCAGCTCGTCGGTGTACGTTACGGCCTCGTCGGGGTACAGGTGGAACCAGCGCTGGCCGCCCTCCGCCTCGGGCCGCGTGTCCCACGCGACGCTGAGCGCCTGCACCCGCCCGTCCGGAAACGGCACGAGGTATTGTTGCAGCGGCGCGGTGCCGAAGGTGTGCGAGATCTCGAACTCCTGCATCTCGCCGTGTTCGTCGTCGGCGCGAACCCGATACGTATCGCCGCGCGTGAAGAATTCGTAGGTCGTGCCGGCATAGTCGAAGCTCGTGCCGGAAAAGTCGCCCGTGACCGTCTCGGCCGTCGCAGGCTGCATCGCGAGCTGGTGATGCGAGCCCGACCACTGGGCATGCTGCTCGCTGTGACAATCCCTGCAGGCCGCACTACCGACATAGCCTGGCTCAGCCGTACCCGCAACCTCTGTGGGCGCATCGTCATCGTTCCCGCACGCCGACAAGAATGTCCCTGCGAGGAGGAGCAGCCAGAATTGATTCGTTTTCAACAAAGAGTTGCGCAACCGTAAGACCGACAGTGGAATAACGCCAACATGGAAGTTTATCAGCCTGTCGAGTTAGAATCCGCGCCCCTGTCTTTGAATTCAATCGCAACGCCTGGAAGGCCTGCGGCATCTAAAGATCAATACTGGATGCCCCAGCAAATGCCATCCGCCGGAGTCCCGAATGAAAAAACTGCTCGCTACCCTTTCGGTTGCATCGCTGCTCATCGCCTGCGGCCAGTCAACCGACACACCCGAAACTGCGGCGCCCGAACAGGTGGCCGAATCGGCTCGAAAGATCTTCGACATGCCGTATCTCGAGCGCGACCTGGACAACGGTCTGCGCGTCATCATCGTGCCCACGGATTTTCCCGATATCGTGACCATCCAGATCCCGGTGCAGACCGGCTCGCGCAACGAGATCGAGCCGGGCAAGACCGGCTTCGCCCACTTCTTCGAGCATATGATGTTCCGCGGCACCGAGCAGTACCCGGTCGAGGTCTACTCGGACATCCTCAAGAAGGCCGGTGCCGACCAGAATGCCTACACGACCGATGACTACACGAACTACCACATCACGTTTACGAAGGAAGATCTCGAGAAGGTCATCGAGATCGAGGCCGACCGCTTCCAGAACCTGAGCTACAGCGAGGACGTGTTCCGCACCGAGGCGCTGGCGGTCAAGGGCGAATACCTGAAGAACTTCTCCAACCCGATCTCCAAGTTGTTCGAGCGGCTGTCCGACCTGATGTACGAAAAGCACACGTACAAGCACACGACGATGGGCTTCATCGAGGACATCGAAGCGATGCCGAACCAGCTCGAGTACTCGCACGTGTTCTTCGATCGCTGGTATCGCCCGGAGAAGACCACGGTTATCCTCGTGGGTGACCTCGAACCCGAGCCGACCTTCGAACTTGTCAAGAAATACTGGGGCGAATGGGAGCGCGGCGACTACGAGATGGAGGTCCCGGTCGAACCGCCGTTGAACGGCCCGAAGTACGAGCACCTGCAGTGGGACGGGCCGACGCAGCCCTGGTTCGTCATGGCGTTCCGCGGGCCGGCGTTCGTGCCGACCGAGAAGGACATGCCTGCACTGGACCTCGTCTCGGAAATCTATTTCTCCGAATCCTCCGACCTGTATCGTCAGCTCGTCCTCGAGGACCAGTCGGTCGACCAGCTGTTCGGTTACTTCCCGAACCAGAAGGACCCGGGGATGCTGCTCATCGCAGCGCGCCTGACCGACGCGGCGCACGCCACCGAGGTACGGGACAAAATCAACCGCACGCTGGCCGCGGCAAGGACCCAGCTGATAGCCGACAAGAAGATCGAGGAAACCAAGTCACGCCTGCGATACAGCTTCACGTCCGGGATGGGCAGCTCGGGCAGCATCGGCTCGATCCTCGCCTCCTTCGCGCACTTCGACCGCGACATCGAGATCA
>JARRMH010000088.1:0-8071 GCA_037386205.1 Woeseiaceae bacterium
TTATTGTGACATCGCCGGTGCCTGCAGTTGCTTGAGTACCGCATCGATACTCAACGAACCGCCGGCCGTCGGCGGGAATTCCTTGAACGTATCAAGGAACTGCTGGACCAGCGCCTGGGCCGGCACGAAGGTCCACATCTGATCCGCGTAGAATTCCCTGACGTACAGGGCCGAGTCCGGGCTGACCTCGTACGGATCCATGCGCAGGTTGATGATCAGCGGCCAGCTCGGCGTCTTGCGATACGCTTCATTGATGGCGCCTTCCATGATCGTCCAGTGGATCTTCCAGTCGTTGTAACGCAGTGCGTTCAGGTTACCCGCGGCATCGAAGTAGAAGATCTCATTGCGTGCGCCTTCACCGTCGCCCTTCAGGAGCGCGGTCTGGTCGTAGCCGTCGAGGTGCGCCTTGAAGCGCTTACCACCCGCCCGGTGGCCGCCGCTCTTGAGTTTCTCCTTGATATCCGGTTCGCCGGCGGCAGCCAGAAACGTCGGCATCCAGTCTTCATGGGAGAAAATGTCGTTGATGACGGTCCCTGGCTCGACCGTGCCGGGCCAGCGCACCATTTGCGGTACGCGGAAACCGCCTTCCCAGGTTGTGCCTTTTTCACCACGGAACGGCGTTGTGCCGCCATCCGGCCAGGTGAACTTCTCGGCACCGTTATCCGTGCTGAAGACCACGATTGTGTTGTCGAGAATCCCGAGTTCCTCGAGTTTCTCGAGCAGTACGCCAACATCATCGTCGAGTTCTTTCATGCCATCGGCATACATGCCGTAGCCGGTTGCACCCCTGGATTCCTCTTTAAGGTGTGTCCAGACGTGCATCCGCGTGGAGTTGTGCCAGACGAAAAACGGCTTGCCGTCGCGATGGGCGCGTTCGATGAAGTCAACGGTCGCGTTGAGAAATTCTTTGTCCACCGTCTCCATGCGCTTGCGAGTCAGCGGGCCTGTATCCTCGATGCGGCCGTCGGCATAACTGTGCAATACGCCACGCGGGCCAAACTTCTTCCTGAACTCCGGGTCCGTGGGGTAGAACTCGCTTTCGGGTTCTTCCTCGGCATTCAGGTGATACAGGTTGCCGAAAAATTCGTCGAAGCCATGCTGCGTTGGCAGGTGTTCGTCCCGGTCACCGAGGTGGTTCTTGCCGAACTGGCCCGAGGTATAGCCGTGCGGCTTAAGCAGCTCTGCGATGGTCGGATCCTTGTCCTGGATGCCCTGCTTGGCGCCCGGCATGCCGATCGTCAGCAGTCCGGTGCGAAACGGATGTTGGCCGAGAATGAACGAAGCGCGCCCGGCCGTGCAGCTCTGCTGGGCGTAGGCGTCAGTAAATATCGCGCCTTCGTTGGCGATGCGGTCGATGTTCGGCGTGCTGCCGCCCATCATGCCGTTGTGGTAAGCGCTGATGTTCATCATGCCGACGTCATCGCCCCAGATAACCAGGATGTTCGGCTTGTCCTGTGCCGAGGCGGTGCCGCTGATCAGGAGGAACAGGCCCGCCAGATAGACCAGCGCTTTATTGAGTGACAGATATCGCCCCATGTTTGAAATCTCCGACCGGAAGGTTTACGTGAAATTGCGTATGTTTTTTTGTACTTGGAAATGCGAACGTGATTCTCGCCATTGTTGACAGGCATCTCTAAGAGCCCGCGCTCGCCGAGCCAACAACTTGTCCTCCCACTTTACCCACGAATCGCTATACTAAGATGGTCAAATGTCCGTATTGAACAAACGGACCATTTCGAATGGGTAGCTAACGTGCCGCAAGAACGCTCTACTCCCGGAAGCGATGCCGTGCCCATGAGCCTGCAGGACGCGTGGGCACTGCTCGAACAAAGGGGATGGCTCGCGCGCCGAAGTCCGCAGGTTCGCAAGTTACTCTACACGGCGGCACGGCTGCAGCAATTCGCACCGGGCGATGTGCTGTACATGGCCGGTGATGAACCGAATGGTGTTTACGGACTGGTGGCCGGCGCGATGGAGGTGGCGATACCAAGGGCTGACGGCCAAGAGAGCCTGTTCCACCGCGCCGAGACGGGCTTATGGGTGGGCGACCTGGCGTTATTCGCCGGGCAGCGCCGCCTGGTGACGCTGCGGGCGGCGAGTCGCTGCACGGCTATCTATATGCCGCAAACCAAGCTGTCCCCGATCCTCGCCCGGAACCCGAGGCTGGGCCGGGACTTTTACGAATTGACCCATGAAAACATGCGCGTTGTCCTGCAGTTGCTCGGCAACCTGTCGATTGTCCAAGCGGATAGTCGCATCGCGCAGCGCCTGCTCCTACAATCCGACCTGCTCGGCGACGGCGAAAGTTGGATCGCGTTATCCCAGGATGTGCTCGCGGAAATGGTCGCCGTGTCGCCCAAGACCATCCGCCGCTCATTGGTGCGCCTGGAGCACCTCGGGCTGATCGAAACCGGCTACGCGAAACTGAGGATCACCAATCGCGAGGGACTCACCAAGTTCTGTAATTACGAGAGGCCCTGATTGAGAGCCCCCGAGCGACTGGAACGGCGCCGTTATGGGTGATGTCGATTACTATACCTCCGCGCGTCGCGCCGTTTCCCGGGGCCTTGTTATTAACCTGACGCGCACATTACTGTCTTTTCGTGTGCTAAATTCGAGGGCTCGGATCAGGAATCTCTATGTCTTTGAAAGTTCGCGCAGTTCTGGTCGTCGTTATCGGCCTGGTACTGGGGTTGAGCTTGTCGGTGGGCGGTGGCCTGCTCGGTAGCGCCCCGGCACCTGACAAGGAGGCGCTGGCGTGGGAACAGGCCCGGCTGTTCGCCGAGGTTCTCGAGCGCGTCAAGCGTGATTATGTCGAGCCGCTCGACGATGCGGAACGGCTCGAAAGGGCCATCCGGGGTATGGTCAGCGATCTCGACCCGCACTCGCAGTACCTCGACGCCGGCGAGTACCGCGACATCCGCATCAGCACGACGGGCAGCTACACCGGTATCGGCATCAAGATCGACGAGATCGACGGCCAGGTCGTGGTCATCGCGCCGATCGCCGGTTCCCCGGCTGCGCGCTCGGGTATCCGCAGCGGCGATCAGATCGTCGCGGTGAACGGAGAGGCGCTGGACACCAACAACCTCAGGGACACGATTGCTCACTTACGGGGCCACGCGGGCTCGAATGTCACGGTCAGCGTGCTGCGCGACGGTGATGTCATCGAGCATGCAATGCGCCGGCAGGTCATTCGCATGGCGAGCGTGCACGCCGAGCTCCTTGGCGCCTCTTCCGGCTACGTGCGTATCAGCCAGTTCAACGAAAACACGTCGCGGGAACTGAGCCGCGCTGTCGATGAGCTGCAGGTCGCCAGCGGCGGCATGCTCGACGGCCTCGTGCTTGACCTGCGCAACAACCCGGGCGGTGTGCTTGATGCAGCCGTCAGCGTTTCCGACCTGTTCCTCGATTCAGGCGTCATCGTCACGGCCGAGGGCCGGTCGCTCGATTCGCGCTTTAAGAGACTCGCCCATCGCGGCGACATCCTCGACGGTGCCGCGATGGTGGTGCTCGTCAATCGCGGGTCGGCTTCGGCGTCGGAAATCGTTGCTGGGGCCCTGCAGGATCACAATCGCGCGCTCGTCGTCGGCACCGGAACGTTCGGCAAGGGCCTCGTCCAGACCGTCGTGCCATTGTCCAAGGGGCGGGCCATCAAGCTGACAACGTCACGCTATTTCACGCCCTCGGGCGATTCGATCCAGGATATCGGCATCATGCCGGACGTATACGTCGACGACACGCCGGGCTTCCCGGACCTCGACCTCAGCGGCCTGCTCGATCGGGAGGCTGATCTGCAGCTGGCCGAGGCGATCGCCCACCTGCAGGCGCGGCCGGTTATGCACAGCAACGCGCAATAAGGTGAATGCACGGGGGCTTCTGGCGCTACTGCTGCTGTGCCTGCCTGCCGCAGCATCGGCCGAAACACCGCGGATCGCGATCATCATTGACGACCTCGGTTACCATTTCGCCAACGGGCGGCGCGCCATCGATCTCCCGGGGCCGGTTGCGTATTCGTTCCTCCCTGGCGGGCCGAGGGCGAGAGCACTGGCCGAACACGCTCACCGCCGAGGCAAGGACGTGCTGCTGCACCTGCCGCTGCAGGCCTATCGCGACGATGACAGGAGCGAGCCGGCGGAGATTCATATCGACATGGGACGCACGCGCGTGGCCGCTGTGTTCGCCGAGGCCCTGTCCTCGGTACCGCATGCCATCGGCATCAACAGCCACCGCGGATCACTGCTGACCCGGCACCCCGGCCACATGCAGTGGCTGATGGAGGAGATCCGCGCGCGGGACGACCTGTTCTTCGTGGACAGCTACACGCATCATGGGAGCGTGGCGTTACAGCTTGCGCGGGAGAACGGCGTGAGCGCGACCAAGCGGGACGTGTTTCTCGACCCGGACCCGTCGCCGGAGACCGTGGCACGCGAATTCGAGCGCATGAAGCAACTGGCGCGCAAGCGCGGCCACGTCGTCGCGATCGGCCATCCGCAGCCGGCCACGCTGGCGCTCCTCGAGCGCGAATTGCCGCGGCTCGCCGAGGAAGGCTTTCGGCTTGTCGGTATTCGGGAGTTGCTCCAATGAGTGTCTACGACGAGCATATTCTGCCGCGGCTGACGAACGCCGTATGCAGCGCGCGACCGGCGTGCAAGCAGCGCGAAAAAATCGTGCCGCGTGCCTACGGCGACGTGCTCGAGATCGGCTTCGGCAGCGGCCTCAACCTGCCCTATTACGATCGCAAGAACGTGCGCCGCGTGTTGGCCCTCGAACCATCGGCCGGGATGCGCCGCCTGGCTGAGAGCGGGGTCGAGGCCGCGGGTATCGATGTCGAGTTTATCGATCTGCCGGGCGAGGAGATTCCGCTCGATGCCCGGTCGGTCGATTCGGTGCTCGTGACGTACACCTTGTGCACGATCCCCGATGCGATCGAGGCACTCAAGGGTATGCGCAGGGTCCTGAAGCCCGGAGGCCACCTGTTCTTCTGCGAGCATGGCAAAGCGCCCGACGCCGGCGTGTATCGCTGGCAACGACGCATCAACCCGGTGTGGCGCCGCTTCGCGGGTGGCTGCAATATGGACCGCGACATCCCGGCACTGCTCGAGCAGGGCGGGTTCACGATAGAGGACGATAATCGCATGTATATTCCGGGCATCCGGGCGCTGAGCTACAACTTCTGGGGCGCGGCACATTGAACCACGCTGACGCGAGCGCCTCTAACGAGAAAAGCGAAACCGACTGACCGATGAGCCAACGACGAATATCCTTCTCGCTGCTCGCAGCGCTTTCCTGGGTCCTGCTACAGGGAATTGCGCTTGCCCAGTACGAAGAGACGGCCTGCACCCAGCAATACGACCCGGTGTGTGGCAGCGACGGCAACACCTACAGTAACGACTGTGTGGCACGCGTCGCCGGGGTCGAGGTCGTTAGTCAGGGGGTATGTGTTGCGGAAGAAGAAACCGGCTGCCCCGAGACCTACGATCCCGTGTGCGGAATTGACGGCAACACCTACATCAACGAGTGTTTCGCGGCACAATCCAACGTCCAGATCGCCGGGCTCGGCGAATGCACGGTCAACGGTTGCCCGAGCATTTACGAGCCGGTCTGCGGCATGAACGGCCGGACCTTCATCAACCGCTGCGAGGCCGGTGCCGAACGCGTGCCCGTGCAGCGCCAGGGCGACTGTGACTTCGACAATTGTCCGAAAGTCTATGCGCCGGTTTGCGGCGACGATGGCAAGACCTACGCAAACGCCTGCCACGCGGACGGCGCGGGCGCGGGCTCATACACCGAGGGCGCTTGCGACGTGCGAAACTGCCCGAGCCTGTTCGTGCCGGTTTGCGGTGCCGACGGCATGACCTACAGTAATGCCTGTCACGCGGAGCGCCGCGGCGTCCGGGTCGAATACGCGGGTGTCTGCGAAAACCTCGGCAGCAATTGCCCGGATGACTTTGCACCGGTCTGCGGCATGGATGGCGTCACTTACGACAACGATTGCCAGCTGGACAACGCCGGCGTGGAAAAAGCCTACGCCGGCGCGTGTGTCGGCGACTGATCCGGGTCCTCGTCGCCGAGACCAGGACGATGCGACTGCTCAGTCGAACGGATGCGGTCGCGGCGTCTCGTCGCTGGACGGAGGCAGCATCGGCAACTGGAACGACGGCTGATCGCCGGTGAGTGTCAGCAGGAAAGCGACGATCTTTTCGTTCTCGTCATCGCTGAAGACGCGTCCCAGTTGCAGCCGGCCCATCAGTTCGACGGCCTCTGTCAGAGTATCGGCCTCACCGTCGTGAAAATACGGGTAGGTCAGTTCCACGTTGCGCAGTGTCGGCACCTTGAAATTGAAGCGGTCGGCATCCTTGCCGGTACCGGCAATGCGTCCCTCTGCCGGGTTGCTCGTTTCATAGGGCTCGACGACACCCATGCGCTGGAATGTCGTGCCGCCCGCCGCTTTTCCGTTGTGGCAGGCGATGCAGCCGCTGGTCTTGAACAGCGTATAACCCGCCAGCTCGTCGGCAGTGATTGCATCCTCGGCGCCGAGTAACCAGAGGTCGAACGGTGAGTTCGGTGTTACGAGGGTCGTCTCGAACTCTGCTATCGCTTCGGTCACCCTGTCGATCGTTATGGTCTTGTCGCCGTAAACCTGCTGAAACCAGATCACGTACTGGGGAATCGACGCCAGCACATCGACCGTCAACGTATGGCTGAAAGCCATCTCTTTGGGGTTGGCGATAGGACCGCCGGCCTGTTCCTTGAGATCCGCCGCGCGGCCATCCCAGAACTGGGCTACGTTCATGCTCGAGTTCAGTACTGTCGGCGAATTGATCGGGCCTTCCTGCCAATTGTGGCCGACCGATGTTTTCAGATTGTCGGTTCCGCCCATGCTCAGGTTATGGCATGAGTTGCAGGAGATGAAACCGGATTTGGACAGTCGCGGGTCAAAGTAGAGCTTCTGGCCGAGCTTGGCTTTGGCAATATTGATCTGCGTGGGTGGGCTGATGGCCTGGATCGGTTCTGCAGCCGAAAAGACAGGCGCAGCGGTGAAAAGCACGAACAGTGCCAGCACTGTCGCGGTCATGTTTCTGGTCATGGGAGGTACCACCTTGGGGAATGGGTGATAACTCGAATATTAGGACCGTGAGTGCGGCCGGCAAGCCCGGAAAATTACCTATTGCCGCCAGATAACGCGGAGTCGGCGCCCCGGTCAGCCGGCAAAACTGCGGCCGACCGGTATGTCTGACAGGCGGACCAGGCGGCTGTCGAGCACGCCGGCGTGCCGATGCTTGACGGCGATGCGATAGGCGGGATCGGTCACCATTTCCATGAATGCCGACGCCGAGGGGTAACGCGCCACGAAAACGAGATCCCACTGCTCCTCCGGCGGTCCGATGACCGTGACATCCGCTTTACCGCGCCACATGATCTCGCCACCGACACGCCGAAAGATCGGTGCGCTCTCCCGGCCGTACGCGGCATACGCTTCTGCGCCGGTTGCGTCGCGAAAGTCCTCGTAGACGGCCTTGCTCCGAAAGCGGATCATATTGAGCATCATGATCGGTTCATCGCGCGGCAGCTTCTTGAAGGCTTCGAATTGCTCGCGTTCCGGGTCGACGAAGAAGTTCACGGTCACCTGTTGACCTCCGGCGCCACGAACGGTGCCAGGGCCGCTTGCCAGAGTGCGTAGCCCGCCGCATTCAGGTGCAGACCGTCCTCGACGTAAACGTCCTTCGGGCGGCCATCCGCGTCAAGCAGCGGCGTCGCCAGGTCGGCGAAATACAGGTGTTCCCTGCCGCTCGCGTACTCCGCCACGAGACGATTGGCTTCCTGCATTGTGGGCCAGACCGTCCACCGCGCCGGGCTCGGTTTGATCGAAATGAAGACGAGCTCGGTACCAGGAA
Organism: Woeseiaceae bacterium; assembly: GCA_037386205.1. Taxonomy (GTDB): domain Bacteria; phylum Pseudomonadota; class Gammaproteobacteria; order Steroidobacterales; family Woeseiaceae; genus UBA1847. The sequence continues at coordinate 7,899 of JARRMH010000088.1, forward strand.
AGTCCCGCGCCAGCCTGTCGGCCAGGTTGCGGAAGTCCTCGAATACCTGCGCAGCGGACTTGCCTGCCGCGATGTCGTTGTCCCCGGCGTACAGGAACACCCGGGACGGCGCGTAAGGGCGGATCACCCGCTCGTAGTAGTGTGCGACGTCGGAGAGCTCGGCGCCGCCGCTC
>JARRMH010000089.1:0-10329 GCA_037386205.1 Woeseiaceae bacterium
AGCGCGTATCGCTGCTCGGTACCGTAGGCATCCTCGTAGCAGATCGCGACTCCGAACTGCACGCCGTTGACCGCGGTCAGCAGCGGCTGGACGGCCTCGCCCGGCGACAGGTCGGAGTGCGGAAGATTCTGCATGCGCATCCACTCACGCACGGTCGGCGGCACCGGGAAGTATTCACCGAACGGCACGAGATGGCGCTTGCGATAAACCTGGCGTTCGTCGCCACCGACGAGCATGACACTGTTAAAGATGCGCCCGTCATCGTCCCTTGCATAGCTGCGCTCGAGGATGCCGAACAGGACGGACTGGCGGTTATCGCGCGCGTCGCCCTCGATCCGCTGGATGAAACTCTCCACCTGGTCATCGAGCGCCGGTATCGCGACTTCGGGCCACAATACGATCTCGCTGTCGGCGACGCTGAGCGTGGCATTGAGGTAGTGCTCCATGATCGGCTGCAGATTGTCACGGTTCCATTTCTGGTCCTGGGATACGCCGGCCTGGATGATGCTCGCCCTGACCTCCCGGCCGGACGGCTCGGTCCAGTCGTGGAGTGATAACACCCCCCCGGCCAGCCACGGCAGGATGACGATGACGAGCGCCGCGACCCGCGATTGTCCCGACTCGGCCAGCAGCGCGACAAGGATCGCCGCCGAACTCAGAACCAGCGCGAAAGACACACCGTAGACACCGGCGACGGGCGCCCACCCGGCGAGGGGCGTATCGATCAGGCCGTAACCGAACGCCATCCAGGGGAAGCCCGTGAGCACCCAGCCTCGCAGCCATTCGATCAGGACCCAGGCCGCCGGGGCGACGAGCAACAACAGCCATGGCTCACCCTGGGCCAGGCGACTCACCAACCAGCCAGCGACCCCGATCAGCAGCGCGATGATGAGGGCAAGCCCGACCATGAGCACCAGGGCAATCCACAATGGCGCGTTGCCGAACACGTGCACCGAAATGTAGATCCAGTAAGTTCCGGTCAGAAACAGGCCGAAGCCGTACCAGAAGAAATGTCCCGCGGCGTCGCGCGGCGCCACCGTGAGCGCGACATACAGCAGCGGCAACAGCACCAGGGGCAGAAGCAGCGACAGGCCGAACGGCGCAAAAACGAGCGCCGTGGCCGCGCCCAGCAGAAAGGCAACCAGCCGGCTCAGCCGTGGCTGATCAGCAGGTAGCAGGAAGATCGGGTGTCCGTACTTCGCCACTCGGTCATTCGTCCAGTCGTTGTACCTGCAGCGCGTCGATGCGCCGCTTGTCCGCCTTGATGACGGAGAACTCGAATCCGCCGAAGTGTACCTTCTCACCGCGGCGTGGCAAACGGCCGAGTTCGTGCATGACCAGGCCACCGACCGTGTCGTATTCCTCGTCCTCGAGTTCGCACTCGAAGTACTCGTTGAAATCCTCGATACGGGTCAGTGCCCGCACGGCGTAACTGGGCCTGCCGTTGCGATCACCATCGGGGCGAATGAAGACGGCCTCCTCGTCGTCGTGCTCGTCTTCGATGTCGCCGACGATCTCCTCGAGCACGTCCTCGATAGTCAGCAAGCCTGCGACGCCACCGTATTCATCCACGACGATCGCCATGTGGTTGTGGCTCGCCCGAAACTCGTTGAGCAGCGCATTCAGTCGCTTTGACTCCGGAATGACGGCGGCAGGCCGCAACAGTTTCATGAGCTTTATGTCCTGGCCGTCGGCGCCGAAATAGCGCAGCAGGTCCTTCGCCAACAGGATGCCGAGCACCTCGTCGCGGTCCTCGCCGATGACCGGAAATCGCGAGTGGCCGGACTCGACGATCGTGGCCAGCATCTGGTCGAACGGGTCGTCGATATGGATGACGACCATCTGCGAGCGCGGAATCATGACATCGCGTACCTGCGTCTCGGATACTTCGAGAACGCCGGTCAGCATGCTTATTTCGTCTGCGTCGAGTTCGACTTCGGATTCGATGAAAGTCTGAATTTCGTCCCGGCTCCAGGGTTCACCGCTGAACGCGCGCCGGATGCGTGCGACCAGTCCGGGGACGCCCGGGCCGCTGGTACTCGGAGGTTTGTCGTTCATAGTCGGCTGATTCTAGCAGTTCTGTACCTGCTCTCCATACGGGTCCGTCACACCGCGCGCGGTCAGTATGCGCGTTTCCAGCAGTTCCATGGCGGCCGCATCATCTTTCTCAATGTGGTCGAATCCCAGGAGATGCAGGGTCCCATGGACCAGCATATGGCCCCAGCGGTCGGCCACGGGCACGTCGTACTGCAATGCCTCTGCGGCGACCACCTCGGCACAAACGACGATATCGCCGAGCGGGAGCGGCTCGGTTGCCGGCATGCCCGCCACGGTACCGGCAGGGACCGCCACGGTACCGGCAGGGAACGAGAGCACATTGGTCGGTTTATCACGGTTACGATAGTCGCGGTTCAGGCGGCGGCTGTCGGCAGCATCGACGATACGCACCGCGACCTCGGCACGGGTGATATTGGAGGCGGCGGCAACCGCGCTCACTATCCACTCTTTTATTGCAGCGTCATTCGGGATGGTTTCTTCCGTGCAATCCCGCAGCACGTCAACCTGAACGGTCATGATCCTCGTAGGCTTTGACGATGCGTTGCACGAGGTGGTGGCGGACGACGTCCTTGCGCGAAAAATAGGTAAACGAGACACCCTCGACATGCTCGAGTACGTCGATCGCGTTGCGCAATCCAGAGCGTTGTCCGTTGGGCAGGTCGATCTGCGTGACGTCACCCGTCACGACGGCGCGCGAACCAAAACCGATGCGCGTCAGGAACATCTTCATCTGCTCGACACTCGTATTCTGTGCTTCGTCGAGGATAACGAACGACTCGTTGAGCGAGCGGCCGCGCATGAATGCCAGCGGCGCAATTTCAATCACGTTGCGTTCGATCAGGCGCGTAACGCGCTCGGCGCCGACCATGTCGTACAGCGCGTCATACATCGGCCGCAGATAGGGGTCGACTTTTTGTGACAGGTCGCCGGGCAGGAAGCCGAGACGCTCGCCGGCCTCCACTGCGGGCCGCACGAGGATGATGCGGCGAATCTGTTCGGACTCGAGCGCGTCGACCGCGCAGGCCACGGCGAGGTAGGTCTTGCCGGTGCCGGCGGGCCCGATCCCGAACGCCAGGTCATGCTCGCGGATGCTGCGCACGTAGGCCGCCTGGTTCGCTCCGCGCGCGCGAATCAGTTTGCGCCTCGTCTGGATCGACACTTCCTCGGCCGCCCCGTCAGCGGCTGCATCGTCGGCCCCTGCATCGTCCATGAACGATTCCTGCAGCAGCATGTGCACCCGCTCGGGGTCGAGCCTCTCCTGGTCGGTCATCTCGAACAGTTTCGCCAGGATATCGCCGCCGATTTCGGCCGCACCCGGCCGGCCGGTAATCCTGAAGCGATTGCCGCGGCTGGCGATTTCAACGTTGAGGCGGCGTTCGATCTGCCGCAGGTGTTCGTCAAATTGACCGCACAAGTTGGCGAGGCGGTTATTGTCGGCGGGCTCGAGAACGACGTCCCGAGATATCTGGACAGCACTCAAAATCTGTATCTGCAACCTCTGCGAAAGAAACAGCCCGTCAGGACGACGACTGTATGGCCGATCACGGCATGTAACCTATCGAAGCAATAGATCATCGACTATGAGACTACGCCGCGACTTCTTCCTTCGCAAGTCGCCCGCGCAGTGAATTCGGTAACGCCTCGGTAATCACCACGTCGACGAACGTGCCGATCGTGGACCGGTCCGCATCGAAGTTCACCCAGCGATTGTTTTCGGTGCGACCCGAAACCTGTCGATCGCTCTTCTTCGACAGTTTCTCGACGAGGACCTTTTGCGTGGTGCCGACCATGCCGCGGCTGATTGCCAGCGCCTGCTGGTTGATACGTGCCTGCAGAATCTGCAGGCGTTCTTTCTTGACCTCGAGGGGCGTGTCATCCTGCAAGGAGGCAGCCGGTGTCCCCGGGCGCGCACTGTAGATGAAGCTGAACGACTGGTCGAAGCCGATGTCGGCGATCAGGTCCATGAGTCGTTCGAAGTCCCTGTCCGTTTCGCCCGGGAAGCCGACGATAAAATCGGAGCTCAGTGAAATATCGGGACGTGCCTCGCGCAGCTTCCTGATCTTCTGCCTGTATTCGAGGATCGTGTGGCCGCGCTTCATCGCCGCAAGAATGCGATCCGAACCATGCTGCACCGGCAGGTGCAGGTAGTTCGCCAGTTTCGGCACCTCGGCATAGGCCTGCACGAGGCTGTCCGTGAACTCGACCGGATGCGAGGTCGTGAAGCGAATCCTGTCGATCCCCTCGACCGCGGCAACGTAGTAGATGAGCGTGGCGAGATCCGCGACCTCACCGTCGTGCATCGGTCCACGATAGGCGTTGACGTTCTGCCCCAGCAGGTTGACCTCTCGGACACCCTGCTCCGCAAGCGTCGCGACCTCGGCGATGACATCGTCGAACGGTCGGCTGATCTCCTCGCCCCGCGTGTACGGAACGACGCAGAAGCTGCAGTACTTGCTGCAACCTTCCATCACCGAGACGAACGCCGTCGGTCCCTCCGCACGCGGTGCCGGCAGGCAATCGAACTTCTCGATCTCGGGGAACGTCACGTCGACGACCGACGCCCGACTCCGTTCGGCGCCGTCGATGAGTTGCGGCAGCCGGTGCAGCGTCTGCGGCCCGAAGACGACGTCGACGAACGGCGCACGCCGGGTAATGCCCTCGCCCTCCTGGCTCGCAACGCAGCCGCCGACACCGATCTTCACGCCCGGGTTCCTCTGCTTCAGCTGCTTCCAGCGGCCGAGTTCGGAGAACACCTTCTCCTGTGCCTTCTCGCGGATCGAGCACGTATTCACGAGCAACAGGTCGGCGTCGTCCGGCGAATCGGTAAGCTCGTAGCCGTGCGACTCGCGGAGCACGTCTGCCATCTTCTCCGAGTCGTACTCGTTCATCTGGCAGCCCATCGTTTTGATATAGAGCTTCAGGGAAATCAGTCCTAGAACGGTATGTCGTCGTCGAAGTCGTCCGGGCCCTGCTCGGGTGGCTTACTCCCTCCGCCCTTCTGCGACCCGCCTCCGCCGCCTCCGCCGCCCCCGCCGAAGGAGCCGCCGCCGGAGCCGCCACGACCACCCAGCATCTGCATCTCGTTGGCCCGAATCTCGGTTGTCCAGCGATCGTTGCCGTCGCGATCCTGCCACTTGCGGGTCTGCAGCTTGCCCTCGATGTAAACCTGCGAGCCCTTGCGCAGGTATTCCGCCGCGATCTCGGCGAGGCGGTCAAACATGACCACTTTGTGCCACTCGGTGCGCTCGTTCTGTTCGCCCGACTGCTTGTCTTTCCAGCTCTCGGTGGTCGCAACGGAGAGATTGGTAACGGCCGTGCCGGAGGGCATGTAACGCGTCTCGGGATCAGCACCAAGGTTGCCGACGAGGATGACTTTATTGATTCCGCGGGCCATTTTGGCTCCTGTATTCAAGGGTTTCAGGTATTCGTCGCCGCTCGGCGAGGGTGGACTATTGTAGGGCCTGCGAGGCTAATTGCCAGCCGGATTTTCTCGGCGAAACCGCCCGAATCCTTCCGCCGCCAGCCAGATGCCGGCCATCAGCGCGCAAACGAAGAATACGTCACCCGGACGCCCGTGCCCGAGGAAACGTCCGCCGATCAGTCCGCCGACGAAGGCGCCGAGAAACTGGGCCGCCGAGAACACGCCGAGCGATGCGCCGCGGACGTCGTCGTCGGCCAGGACCGACAGGCGCGCGGGCAGGCCTGCTTCGAGGAAATTGAAACCGGCAAAGTACAGGACCAGTGCGCAGAACACCGTCAGGACGGAGAAACCGAGAAACGTCAGGCCCAGCTCCGCGACCAGCAACAGGACGACGGCGATTCCGAGCAGCCGGGCCCGCCCCTGGTGATGATCGCGCATGATCATCGGCACGGCGATAGCCAGCGAGACCACCAGCGCACCGACGTAGATCTTCCAGTGGTCGACGAGCGGCAGGCCGAGGCGCTGCGTCAACAGGAAAGGCAGGGCGACGAACGTAGCGGTCAGGATCGCGTGCAGCAGGAACATGTAGAAATCGAGCCGCAGCAGCGGCGCGCGCAAAGCCGGCACGAGGCTCCAGCTCGCATTCGGCACGGGTTGTGGCACCTCGGGCAACAGGCGCAGCAGCAGTGCGGCCAGGATTGCCAGCACGGCGGCGACCCAGAACAGCGCCGGCACGCCGAAATGGGCGGCGACCAGCGGCCCGATGATCATGGCGAGCATGAACGAGGCGCCGATGCCGATACCGTAGACCGCCATCGAGCGCGTTCTGATCGTCTCGCGCGTTGCATCGGTAATCAGGGCGGACAACGTGGCCGAGATAGCGCCCGCCCCCTGCAGCAGTCGACCCAGGATGACCCCGTAGATCGACTCCGACATGCCCGCGAGGACGCTGCCGGCGGCGAACACGAGCAGTCCGCCCACGATCACGGGAAGACGGCCCACGCGGTCCGACAGGGCGCCCAGCGGGACCTGGAAGCCGGCCTGTGTCAGCCCGTAGGCACCCACGGCCATGCCGATGAGCAACGGCGTCGCGTGCTCGAGGTCGGCGGCATAGAGCGACAGGACCGGCAGCAGCGAGAACAGGCCGAACATCCGGATCATCGCAATGAGCGCGATGACGCTCACTGTGCGACGTTCCGTGTCCTGCATCCTGACGTGGTCGGTGTCGGTGGAATCCAAGATCATCGTTCCTTTGCGCGGCTGATACGCGGCGGCGTATATTAACAGGTTGTTCGTTACCCAGTACCCGCCCAAAGGAACCCATGGACCGCTCGATACGCATAGCCGGCGCGAGGACGCATAACCTGAAGAACCTCGATCTCGCGCTGCCGCGCGACAGGCTGATCGTCTTCACCGGGCTGTCCGGGTCGGGCAAGTCGTCACTGGCCTTCGACACGATCTACGCCGAAGGCCAGCGCCGCTACGTCGAATCCCTGTCGGCGTATGCGCGCCAGTTCCTGTCGATGATGGAGAAGCCGGACATCGACCATATCGAGGGCCTGTCGCCCGCCATCTCGATCGAACAGAAATCGACGTCCCATAATCCGCGGTCGACGGTCGGCACGGTAACGGAAATCTACGACTACCTGCGACTCCTGTTTGCCCGGGCCGGGACTCCGCGGTGCCCCGATCACGGCACGGACCTCGAAGCCCAGACCGTCAGCCAGATGGTCGACCATGTCCTCGATATGCCCGCAGGGACCAAACTGATGCTGCTGGCCCCGGTCGTGTCCGGCCGCAAGGGCGAGCACGTGCAGCTGCTGGCCGACCTGCAGGCACAGGGGTTCATTCGCGCACGCATCGACGGACAGCTGGTCGAACTCGACCAGGCGCCCGCCCTCGATCTGCGCAAAAAGCACAGCATCGAAGCCGTCGTCGACCGCTTCAAGGTGAAGGAAGACCTGCGCCTGCGGCTGGCCGAGTCGTTCGAAACCGCATTGCGGCTGGCCGATGGCGTGGCCAGGGTGGCCTTCATGGAGCCGGCCGACGACGGCAGCGACCGCGAGGAAATCACGTTTTCCGATCGCTTCGCCTGCAACGTCTGTGGTTACAGCCTCACGGAACTCGAGCCGCGCCTGTTCTCGTTCAACAATCCGACCGGTGCCTGCCCGAGTTGCGACGGGCTCGGCGTCAAACAATTCTTCGATCCGGACCGCGTGGTGGTCAATCCCGAGCTGTCCCTCGCGGGCGGTGCAATTCGCGGCTGGGATCGCCGCACGACCTATTACTACCAGATGATCAAGAGCCTTGCGGACCACTACGAGTTCGACATCGAGACTCCGTTCAATGAGTTGCCGAAAAAACTGCAGGACATCGTGCTCTATGGCAGCGGCAAGGAAAAGATCGAGTTTTTCTATTCGAATTCACGCGGCATGCAGGTGCGCAAGCGGCACCGGTTCGAAGGCGTGCTGCCCAACCTGGAGCGCCGCTATCGCGAGACCGAGTCGAGTGCCGTGCGCGAGGAGCTGTCCAAGTACCTTGCGAGCCACGCCTGTCCCGAGTGCGAGGGCACGCGCCTGAACCGCGCCGCTCGCAACGTCTTCATCAGCGATCGTTCGCTGCCGGAGATCACGGGCCTGTCGGTGGGCCACGTGCGCGAGTTCTTCGACCGGCTCGAACTCGAGGGATGGCGCGCAACGATCGCCGAGAAGGTCAGGAAGGAAATCTCGGCGCGCGTCGGCTTCCTCTCCGACGTCGGCCTCGACTACCTGTCGCTGGACCGCAGCGCGGACACCCTGTCCGGCGGTGAAGCGCAACGCATCCGGCTCGCCAGCCAGATCGGGTCCGGCCTCGTCGGCGTCATGTATATCCTCGACGAGCCTTCGATCGGCCTGCACCAGCGGGACAACCAGCGTCTGCTCGGCACGCTGACGCACCTGCGCGATCTCGGCAACACGGTTATTGTCGTCGAACACGACGAAGAAGCGATACTGGCGGCGGACCACGTCGTCGACCTCGGTCCGGGCGCGGGCGTGCACGGCGGCCATGTCGTCGCGGCGGGAACGCCCGCCGAAATCCAGAAGGTGCCCGAGTCCCTGACGGGGCAGTACCTGTCCGGCAAGCGGGCGATCGGTGTGCCGAAAGAACGTACGCCAGGTGATCCCGAGCGGCAGATTCGCGTGCTCGGTGCGACCGTAACAACCTGCAAGCGGTCGACGCGTCGGTGCCGGTCGGGCTACTGACCTGCGTGACCGGCGTTTCAGGGTCCGGCAAATCGACGCTGGTCAACGACACGCTTTACAAAGCGGTCGCCGAGAAGCTGCACAGAACGAGCCGCAACCCGGCTCCGCACAAGTCGATCGAAGGCCTCGCACACATCGACAAGGTGATCGATATCAGCCAGAGCCCGATCGGTCGCACGCCGCGCTCCAACCCGGCCACCTACACGGGCCTGTTCACGCCGATCCGGGAACTCTTCGCCGGCACCCAGGAAGCCCGTTCGCGAGGCTACATGCCGGGGCGCTTCAGTTTCAACGTCAAGGGTGGCCGGTGCGAGGCCTGCCAGGGTGACGGCGTGCTCAAGGTCGAGATGCACTTCCTGCCGGATGTCTACGTGCCCTGCGACGTCTGCCGTGGCCAGCGCTACAACCGCGAAACGCTCGAGATCCGCTACAAGGGCAGGAACATCCATGACGTGCTCGACATGACGGTCGAGGACGCGGCGGAATTCTTCCGCAACGTCCCGGTTGTCGCACGCAAGCTGCAGACGCTCACGGACGTCGGGCTGACCTATATTCGGCTGGGGCAGAACGCAACGACACTGTCGGGTGGCGAGGCACAACGTATCAAGCTGGCAAAAGAGCTGTCGAAGCGTGATACCGGCAACACGCTCTACATCCTCGATGAACCGACCACGGGCCTGCATTTCCACGACATCGAACAACTGCTCGCCGTCCTGCATCGCCTGCGCGATCACGGCAACACGATCGTCGTAATCGAGCACAACCTCGATGTGATCAAGACGTCGGACTGGATCATCGACCTCGGACCCGAGGGCGGCGACGGTGGCGGGCTCATCGTCGCCACCGGCACGCCGGAGGACATCGCCGCGACGCCCGGTTCGTTCACGGGCGCATTCCTCGAGCCATTGCTGGGGACCGCGGCTCGCAAGACCGCAACCTGACCGGGAGAAGCCGAAATGCACCGACACGTTCAGACGGCCGTCATCGCGCTCGTGTCTGCCGCGGCAGGTGCACTGCTCGTCTGGTTTCTGCTCGGCCCGGAGACGCCGCCGGTGCAGCCGGATACGTCCGTCGAGGCGCTCGAAATCGAAGAGCTGCGTGACCGGGTAGCCGCACTCGAGGACCAGCTCGAGCCGGCTTTGCCGGAGGTAGCGCCGGTCGAGGAAACGCCGCCCGTCGTGTCCCCGCCGTTGCCATCCCCGCGGGACGAGACCTCGTTGCGCAATGCCGAGGCCGCAATTCTCGAGAATCGCGAGCAACGCATTGCGACGATGATGGAGCGGCGACAGCGGATGCTCGATGAGAGACTGCGTGAGGCGGGCTGGACCGATGCCGACATCCAGTCACTCAGGGAGCTGCAGGAAGAAGCGAGTCTCGAACTCGCGCAGCGCCGCTACGAGGGCATGCGCGAAGCGATGGAAGCCGCCCCGGAGCGGTCGCGGGCGCCCTGGCGGGAGCAGCGTTCGGTGCTTAGGGAATCGCTCGGCGACGAGAAGTACGAGCAGTACCTGGCGGCCACGGGTCGGCCCGCCGCGGTCCAGGTCACCAACGTTCTTGCCGGGTCGGCCGGCGACGCGGCCGGACTGCGTCCCGGCGACCGCATTCGAC
>JARRMH010000089.1:10418-15009 GCA_037386205.1 Woeseiaceae bacterium
ATGCACGCAATTCTGCAGGGCGCGCCCGGGGAAACCGTCTCTGTCGAAATCGAGCGCAACGGCTCGATATTCCACGTCAGCGTGCCGCGCGGCCCGCTGGGGACGTCGATCATCGGTCGCTACGGGCTCGACTAGCGGCGCTCCGCTTCCGGCGCAAGCCGCTTGCGCCACGACGGCAACAGCATGGGCACCTTGCGCCGGTATTGCCGGTAGCAGGGTATGCGCTGCGCCAGGTCACGCTCCTCGAGCCGGGCGCCGAAGATCACGTACACGGTGATCCCGACCGAAAACACGAGGTGTGACATCGTCATGACCGGAGCGGCCCACACCACGACCAGCCAGCCCGTGTAGATCGGGTGGCGCACGAAACGGTAGGCAGACGGCGTCCGGAACGCCGGCTCGCGGCGCGGGGCACGGTCACGATAGTCGCCCCAGGTCTGCCGCAGACCGAACATTTCGAAATGATCGAGCAGGAACGTCGCCCAGATCATGAGTGCCCAGCCGGAGAAATAGACAGCGAGTATGGTGTAGCGGGCGAGCGCATTCTCGACGGACCAGACCATCCAGCCGATCGGCTGCCACAGGAACATCAGCGCATTCACCGTAACGGCCGACAGCAATACGCAAGTGCTGCGTTCGGCGGCCGGCCCGACGATCCCCGCCAGCCAGCGTCTGAATCCCGGCCGCGCCATGCCGCCGTGCTGCAGCGCGAAGATCAGCAGCAGGACGAAATTCAGCAGCAAAGCCCGGCCCACTTCGATCGTTGGCGCGGCATCGATCGTGCGCGCAACGACGAGATTGCCGAAGAATGCGATACCGTAGATGACGGTCCCCACGAGCAACGCGTAGACCCCGGTCCCGTAGACCAGCAACATCTTGGTTTTCATTTCCTGCTCCTGCGCAAATCGGTCCTTGTAGCCCGAGTGACAGTGTCGGCGTAGAATGTCGAGGGGTCCTGACTCGGCCGCGACCAATCCGTGACCATTCGCTGACATGCGCTCCCCCGGGTGGCTATGACGGAAGAAAACCAAACGAAAACAGAACGTTACTGCTTCGGCGACTGCGTCCTGGATGCCGACCGGCGCGAGCTGACACGGGCGGGCGAGACGGTCACGACCCAGCCGAAGGCGTTCGAAATGCTGCTCTACCTGGTGCGCAACCGTCATCGGGCGGTCGAGAAGGACGAACTGCAGGACGTCCTCTGGCCCCGCAGCATCGTGACCGAGACGGCCCTGACCCGTTGCGTCATGAAAGCCCGGCGTGCCGTCGGCGACGAAGCCGACAAGCAGGCGATCATCAAGACCGTGCACGGGCACGGGTACCGCTTCGTCGCCGCCATCGAAGACGACGCCGAACCGGCAGCGGAGCCTGCCCCGGAACCCGTAGTGGAAGTGCCTGCGGCGGAACCGCGCCGGAAACGGGGCGGTCGGTCATTCCTGTATGCCGCGAGCGCCGTCCTTGCCGCGTTTGCCGCGGGCTGGTGGCTGCTGTCCTCGCCTGCCGTCAGCGGCGAGGTCCGGATTGCCGTTTTGCCGATGGCGAACGAAACCGGCGATGCGGAACTCGACTGGATCCGGACCGGCATGATGAGCCTGACGAATCGCATGCTCGAGGCCAAGGGTGTCCCGGTCGTCGCCGAGAGCCGCGTGCGCGAACTCGCGGGCGACGCATCGCTCGAGCAATTGACGGGCAAGAACTCGACGTTCCTCGACGCTCTGCACCAGACGACCGGGCACACGCATACGCTGAGCGCGACCCTGCGCTACGAACAGGGGCTGTATCGGCTCGTTTACACCTTCGCAGGCGGTGGCGGCCGCCCACTCAGCCGAACGATCGTGGGCAAGGAGCCGGCACGCCTGGTCAAGGATGCGGTCGATACGATCGCGAGCCTGGTGACGACCGGCCCACCGCCCGACGAGCATATTCGGGTTATCTCCGACGACGATTTCCTCAACGAAGCCTACGCGCGCGCAATGAGCCTGCAATTCGAGGGCAACTACGAAGACGCGATGCAGCTGTTCGCGGTCATTATCGAGCAGGATCCCGAGCTGTTCTGGCCGCGCTATGAATATGCCCTGTGCGTGCGCAACCTGCACGACTACGAAAATGCCGAGCGCCTGATCACGGCGCTGGTCGAAGAGCAGCGCGAATCGGGCAACGAAGTCCTGCAGGCGATCTCGACCAATGGCCTCGGCATTCTCTACATGAACCAGCGCCGCAACGACGAGGCCCTGGGGGCTTTCGAGTCGGTCCTCGATCTCGCCGCACGCAACGACAAGCAAAACTATGTCGTCACGGCCAACGTAAATCTCGCGCTGCTGAAAAGGAACATGGGCAATATCCAGGGCGCCCTCGCCCATATGCAGGCCGCTCACGAGGCCCTGCAGCAACAGGATCTCGCGTCGTATCCCGGCACGTTTCACAACTCCTTCGCCGGCATCCTGATGCGTACCGGAGACCTCGGTGCCGCAGAGAGGCATTGCCTTGCCGCCATCGAAAACTTCCGGCTCACGGGCAGGCGCCTCTACGCTGCCTATGCCCAGAGCCGGCTGTCTTCGATCTACCGGGCGCTCGGGCGCTACGACGAGGCGCGCGAACTCGCCGAACAGTCGCTGGTCGTGCGGCGCGAGTTCAAGGACGAGCGCGGCGTTTCCTCGAGTCTCATGAACCTTGCAGGGCTCAGTGTCGAACTGGGCGATATCACGCGCTCGCGCCAGTACGCGGAGCAGGTCTACGACATCGGAGTTCAGACGGACGAACAGGACATCATTGCGGGTGCGCTGCAGCAGATTGCGCTCGCCGACCGCCTCACGGGGCAGCCGCGGGCGGCGGCCGACGGTTACCGGGAAGCCGAGGCAATGCATTCGTCCATCAACAACCCGATCAGTGCAACGAATGCCCGCATCGGCCTCGCACGTTGCTGGATCGACATGCGCGAATTCGATGCCGCCGAATCGATCGCTCGTGAGATCCTGCAGTCCGCCCGCGATGACGATCGCGGCCGTCTCGAAGCCCGGGCACTGATCCTCCTCGGCGAGATCCACCTGGCCCGCCAAAGCTGGGACCAGGCGATCCGGTCATTCGATGAAGCGCTCGCTATCGCCTCACGTCTTGGCGACGGGTCGGTCGCCTTTTCGGCGCGAGTCAATCTCGCACGGGCCTGGCTGGAGTTTGGCGACACCGACGCGGCGCAGCCATTCCTCGACGCCATCGTTGCGGAACGCCCGGAACAAACCGACGTCAGGAAGCTGCGGGCCCGCATGGCCTGGGAACGAGGCGACGCCAGTGCAGCGGCCGAGTTCATGGCGCTCGCGCGCAGCGGCGCCGGCGAGGTCTGGTCGGACGACGACGAGACCAACCTCGAGCGCTACCGGTCTAGTCGCTGAAGCGCCCCTTCTCCAGAAACGTTTTGGTCAGTTCGATCGGCCGGTCCATGCGCATCATGAATGCATGCGAATGTTCGACAACCACGAAGTCCGCCATGCCCTCGAGTTTTGTATCCTCGACCGAGACGCGACCGTCGTCCGGATTGTCGAGCACGGCGGACGTGATCGGGTCGATGGTGCGATTACCGGCTATCACGCCGAGCTCGAAATCCGCCGGGCCGAGGCGCAACGGCACGCTGTCGGGGCCTTTGCCGAGCTGCCCGCCTGCAGGGCCATTCAGCCAGTCGAAGCCCGGCACGTCCTGCAGTTCATCGACCGCTGCGCTGCCCTGGTTCGGCGGACCGAGCATCACGACGCGGCCGAGTTCTGCAATGTCGTGTTCGCTGAGGTACTGGCGCACGAGTATGCCGCCCAGTGAGTGCGTGACGAAGTGGATGGTCTCGACCCCGGCGACGGCGCGGCATGCGTCGAGTCCTGCTGGAACCGCGATCTCCGCGAGGTCCTCGACCGTGTGCTCGCGCGACGGATAGTCGATGTTGGCCGTCGCGTACCCGGCAGCGACGAGTTCCCGCTCCATCCTGTTCATCGACGACGCGGTCCTCGCCAGGCCGTGCAGCAGCACGACGCACTCGCCGGCCACGGCGAGCCCGCCCCACAGGAGCAGCGCCATGCAGGAAAGCGTGCGCTTCATGATAATGTCAGGCACCGGGCAGGAATCCTCGTTCGCGCAGCTGGCGGTCATGCCAGCGGCCCAGCAACACCAGGGCGAGAATCGCCCCGAACAATGCCCAGGCCATGTCGGACTGGGTATCCCATGCATAGCCCTGCGTACCGAGAAACGCATCGGCTGCCTCGCCTGATAGCAGCGCAACCCACCATTCGATCAGCTCGTAAAACGCGCTGAACGCCAGGCAAAAGCAAACGATGAAAAAATTGCGCCAGCCGCTTGACCGGAAGATATCGAGGCGGATTACGAGTTCGCGGGTGACGATCGCCGGGATGAACCCCTGCGCGAAGTGCCCGAGCTTGTCGTAGTTGTTGCGACTTCCGCCAATGACCTCGCGCACCCAGTCGCCGAGCGGAACCTCGGCGTAGGTGTAGTGACCCCCGACCATCAATATGATGCAGTGCACGAGGATGAGCACGTAAGCAACAGGGGTCAGTGGAAAGCGCTCACGCGTGAACCACAGGATCAGCGCCAGGCT
>JARRMH010000089.1:15025-16903 GCA_037386205.1 Woeseiaceae bacterium
CCCAGGTCGGGTAATCCTTCGGGCCGATACCCGACCAGACGAGCACGCCGATGAAGATGACGATCCAGGCCGTTGTCACGCTGCGCTCCTGCGACGCCAGTAGCCATCGCGGCTGAAACATTTCCAGACCCAGGGCATCCAGCGCACCAGGACGAAGCTGAGCCACAGCGCCCAGGCAAGAATGATGGCCTTGTAGATCCACATGGGCACCGTGATCGCCGTGGCCTGCGGCAGGACACCGTCGCTGCGGTCGGCGAACCAGCGCAGCAGGCTGGCGTGGGACTGATACCCGGCGACGTGCATGTCCGGTGTGCCCAGCAGACCCTGGGGCAGCACCGAAACGATGGCAAGCAACGCCAGCACGGTCAGACCTGCTATGGCGACCTGGACAACGTCGAACTGCCACCAGTCCAGCTTTTCGACACCGAAACGCTCGCGCGCACCGCAGGCGAGCAGCCAGGCAGCAACGATCGCCAATGCCGGCCAGCTGAAGGTGCTGAAACCGAGGCCGAGCAGCAGCCAGTGACCGGTCGACAGCGGCGACAAGCCGGTGCGCCCGAGGATGACGGCGAACAGGACGAGTGCAACCAGCTCGGTCCAATAGAGAACCGCCGGCCCCAGCTGTGGACCGCCGGTCGCGAGCAGCCAGCGGTCGGGCGGACGGGCCATCGACAGATCAATATTGCCGGCCGGCGCACCCAGGTCGACGAACGGCGTGGCCGTCCGCAGTCCCATGCCGCCGGGCTCGCGCCACGAGATCGCGATCGTATGCCGCCCGGGCAGAATCGGCAGCGTCAATGCATTCCCCTCGGGCAACAGGACGAGCTCGCGCCCGTCCACCTCGACCGACGTCACTTCGGCCGTGTCGTCGAGGCGAATCACATGCTGAGCTCCCCGGGTACTGCGATACTCGAGGCCAAGGTCCACGTCGCTGCTGCGATTCCCGTGGGCCACAGCAAGTGCAACCGCGTCGAATGCCAGCGTCTTCCCCGAGATAGCTTCCGGCCGTGTCGCCGTAACCACCAGTTTTTCGCCTGCTCGAGGAGCGAACTCCGCCACGCGGACCGCGCTCGACTGAACGCCCGTATTGCTCTCCGGCAGGCCGTCGAATTCGACGTGCCAGATGTTGCCCGCGACCACGCGCCAGACCTCCGTCCACGCACTGCCGGCTCCTGCCACGAGGGTCAACGGCGACTCGAGCGGCAGGTTTGAGAGCCACGTGACCGACTGTTGCCGTGCCTCCATCGAGACGAGCGCACGGCCCTCGCGGACACGCAGGTCCTCGCTGACGACGGTTTCGCCAGGCAACAGCGGCACTTCGAGCGTGAGCGCTCCCTGCGTCGGGGCAACCCGGTGAACCGTCGTGCGCACCCGCCAGTCGAGATCCAGTTCGAGCGTTCGCTCGACCCGCGCAAACGGCGGAAAGCGGCTGCTTTCCCAGCGCGCCACGTCGCCCTGGCTGTCTCCGGACCGCAGACGAGTCAGCTGCAATGAACCGGACAACAGGCGTCGATCCTTGGTACCGCCGACCATCCAGCCGTCGCTGGCGACGGTCACCACGCGCGGTGGGGTCGGAAACGGAATCTCTATGCTGTCGGCCGCCGGCAAGGGTCCGCGCAAGCCGATCGCATGCCGCCCCGGGGTGACGTAAACCCATAAGGTGCCGCGGTCGTCGCGCAATACACGCGCATTGCCGCCGTCGTCGAAACTGACGGCAACCGGCCGCCAGCCCTGCAAGGATCCGGGAAGCGGAACCGCAACGGGTTCCACGGCGTGTACCGACAACGCCATTGCGAGCGTTGTGGCGTCGACATCGACCGCAGCGGCAGCGATTTCCGCACAGCGAGGGGCGCAGTCCGGCGGCTCGAGCAGTCGTTG
>JARRMH010000090.1:0-8029 GCA_037386205.1 Woeseiaceae bacterium
CGCAGTGGCTGGCCTCGCAGCCGCATACATGGTAGCGCCGAGTTGGGGATATTCAGAGCGCAACTACATGGCGCTGGCGACCGCAGCGGCGGAACAAGCGATCGCAATCGACCCGACCCTCGCCATTGCCTATTCGGTCCTCGGCTATGCCGCACAGGAGTCCCGCGACCTGGAAAAGGCGCTGGAGTTGTACGACACGGCGATCAGGTCGGACACTCAGAATGCCACCTCCTGGCTGTGGCGTGGAATCCTGTACAACGAAATCGGCTACTTTGACAAAGCCGTCGCCGATATCGAGCAATGTCTGCAGATCGACCCGTTGTATACGAACTGCATGCGCCACCGCGCGCGAACCGCGTTGTTCACCGGGGACGACGATCTGGCAATGGAACTCAGCGAGAGGGCCATGTTGCTCGGGTTTGGAATGGAGGGCATCGTGTTACCAGCCTACGCGGCCTGCGGCAATGACGAATTCGTGCTTGCCGTCCTGTCCGACTATTTCAGTGACAGGGACATGCGTCCGCTGATCGACTACGCGTACCGCGGGATTGTCGATCCCGACTTCGATTTCGCAGCGGAGCGAGACGAGATCCGGACCGTGTACCGTGCAACGACCGGCAAGGAGCTCGACTGGGGGCCCGACAGCTTCCTGGACCCGATGTGGCTTGGTGCGTTTGAACTTGCTACAGCGAACCACTGGAATCAGAACTGGTGGCACCCGTACCCGAGGGAGTTCCTCGACTCGCCGCATCGCAAGCGTCTCATAGTCGAGGCCGGGCTCCCCGGTTACTGGCGCGAGCACGGCTTTCCAGCGCATTGCCGGCCGCTTGGTGATGATGGCTTCGAATGTGACAAGCCGCGTCGCACTTCCGACAAGGCCGATCGAATCCGGGCAGGCGCGCCAACCTAGTCTTGCCCGGAGGCCAGCCACCGACAGGTGGCTGCCCTCGGCTCCGCTGTCCCTAATGCAGGTCCATCAGCACGCGCAGGTGGATTTCGGTGCAGCGCGCCAGGCTGTGCAGTTCGTAGCCCCCTTCCAGCGTTGAAACGATACGCCCTGAGGCGCTTGCCTGTGCCGCCGCAACGATCTTCTCGGTGACCCAGCGGTAGTCGTCGTCGACGAGATTGAGCATTGCCATGTCGTCGGCGACGTGTGCGTCGAAGCCTGCCGAGACAAGGATCAGCTCGGGCTCGAAACGCTCGAGGGCCGGCAACCATTGCTCGCGGACGGCGTTGCGAAACTCGTCGCTGCCAGCGCCGGCCTCCAGCGGCATGGAAATGCGGTTCGGCGTGTTTTCGCGTAGTGGCGTGTACGGAAAATACGGGTGCTGAAAGGTGGAGCAGAACAGCACTCTGTCATCGTCGTTGAACATGTCTTCGGTACCGTTGCCGTGATGAACATCGAAATCGACAATCGCCACGCGCGCCAGGCCGTGTGCCGCCAGTGCGTGTGCGGCGCCGACGGCGACATTGTTGAACAGGCAGAATCCCATTGCCTCATTGCGTTCGGCATGGTGACCGGGCGGCCGTACCGCACAGAACGCGTTATCGGCAGTGCCCGCGACGACGAGATCGACCGCTGCGGTAAGTGCGCCCGCCGCGTGCCAGGCCGCATCGAGCGATCCCGGGCTGACGATCGTATCGGGGTCGAGGCGCGCGAAGCCATCCTCGGGAATGCTATGCTCGATGGCGTCGACGTACTCGCTGTCATGAACGCGCAGCAGCTGCTCTCGCGACACGACCGGTGCATCGTAATTCTGCAGGACATTGGAGAGTCCCGACGCCAGCAGCCGATCGGCGATGGCGGACAGCCTGCGGGCGGTCTCGGGATGGTCTGCTCCCGTGTCATGCCGCAGGCAAGCCGGATGGCTGAAGAAGGCTGTTGGCACCTGAATAATCCCTTATGTCGGTTTGTGTCAACGTAGTGTAAAAGGCCCTTTTTGACAATGGAAACCGGATTACCGTGAGCACGAGCAAGCATTATCTCGCCCCCCTGTTCGAACCCGAAGGCATCGCCGTTTTCGGTGCCAGTGAAAGGCCCGACGCGGTCGGCGGAATCGTCTTCCGTAACCTGCTCGATGCCGGCTACAAGGGTCGAATCGTTGCAGTTAACCCGAAACGCAAGCAAGTGCTCGGCCAGGAAGCATTCCCGTCGTTGGGCGAGGCCGGAAAGTCGGTGGATCTCGCGGTCGTCGCGACGCCGGCCAAGACCGTGCCGGCCATTGTCGAGGAGTGCGGCGAACACGGCGTGCGCATGATGCTGATCTTGTCCGCAGGCTTCCGCGAGACCGGCGCCGAGGGGCGCAGGGTCGAAGACCAGGTGATGCAGCGGGCGCGCGAACACGGTATTCGCATCATGGGCCCGAACTGCCTCGGACTGATTCGCCCGCACAGCGGCATCAACCTGACCTTTGGCAACAGCGGCGCGCTTCCCGGGAATATCGCTCTCGTGTCCCAATCCGGCGCGATCTGCACGTCGATCCTCGACTGGGCAGAACAGAACAGCATCGGCTTTTCTGCCGTCGTGTCGACCGGTATCGGCGCCGATCTCGATTTCGGCGACTACCTCGACTACCTCGTTTCGGATTACCGGACGCATGCGATCCTGCTGTACATCGAGGGCATCAGCGATTCACGGCGCTTCATGAGCAGCCTGCGTGCTGCGGCGCGCATGAAGCCGGTTATCGCGCTGAAGGTTGGCCGGCATTCCGCCGGCGCGGCAGCCTCCATGTCGCATACCGGGGCGCTCGTGGGGAGCGACGAGACGTTCTCCGCGGCCCTGTCACGATCCGGTGTTCTCCGGGTCGATACGATCGGGCAACTGTTCTCGGCTGCCAAGGCCCTGTCGTCGCCAAATTACCGCAGCGTCTCGGAACGCATCGTGGTCGTGACCAATGGCGGCGGTCCGGGCGTAATGGCTGCCGACCGGTTTGCCGACCAGGGCATCGAACTTGCCAGCCTGTCGGCGGACGCCGTGGCGGCCCTCGACGAGGTACTGCCAGCCGTCTGGTCGCGCGCCAACCCGGTCGACATCATCGGCGACGCGACCCCGGAGCGTTACCACAAGGCGCTCAAGACCGTGCTCGATGATCCCGACATTGATGGGGCGCTGGTCATCCTGACACCGCAGGCGATGACGCAGCCAACCGACGTGGCCGAGGCCGTGATCGAAACCGCCAGAGCGACAGACAAGCCCGTGATGGCGACGTGGATGGGCGGCGCACAGGTCGAGAAGGCACGGGAGATGTTCAACGAAGCGCACATCCCGTGTTTTCGCACCGTCGACAATGCTGTCGATGCGTTCTCGTATGTCGCCCGCTATCATCGCAACCAACGGCTGCTGATGCAGACGCCGGCGCGTCAGTCGCGCGGCCAGGAAGTCCCCGATCGCGAGGGCGCCAGGATGATCATCGAGGGCGTCCTGGATGAGCAGCGCAAGGTGCTGACGGAACCGGAGTCGATGGCGGTCCTGACCGCGTTTCACATACCGACCGTGCGCAACGGCGTGGCTCGCTCGGCAAGCGAGGCGCTGGTCATTGCGGAAACGATAGGCTATCCGGTGGCCATGAAGGTGATGTCGACGGATATCACACACAAGTCCGATTCCGGCGGCGTGCGCCTGAACATCGTGTCGGCACACGAGGTGCGCAATGCGTATCGGCAGATGCTCGAACAGGTCAGCGAAAACGTCCCGGACGCCGAGATCGAGGGCGTGACGATCGAGAAGATGTATCGCAGCCGTACCGGGCGCGAGCTGATGATCGGCGTGGCGCGCGATCCGGTGTTCGGCCCGGTCATCAATTTCGGCAGCGGCGGGACGGCTGTCGAAGTGATGAAGGACACGGCCATATCCCTGCCTCCCCTGAATCACCAGCTTGCGCACGACCTGATCCAGCGGACCAAGGTCGCGCGGCTGCTCGAAAACTATCGTGACGTGCCGGCGGTCAACATGGATGCCCTCATCGATGTAATGCTCGCGGTATCCACAATGGTGTGCGAGCTGCCCTGGATCCAGGAGATGGACATCAACCCGCTGATGGCCGACGATCAGGGCGTCGTTGCCGTCGACGCCCGCATCGTCGTCGATTACCCGAAGCTCTCGACCGATCCATACCACCATCTGGCGATTCATCCGTACCCCACGAACCTGGTCCGCAAGGTCCAGTTGAATGACGGAACGGACATCATCATCCGTCCCATTCGCCCGGAAGACGCGGAGAGCGAAGCGCAGTTCGTTCGCGAGCTGTCCGACGAATCGAAGTATTTTCGCTTCATGAACACGTTCCAGGAGCTGAGCCAGGAGATGCTGGTCCGCCTGACGCAGATCGACTATCACAATGAAATGGCGCTTGTTGCGCTGACCGGCGAGGGCAGGGATGCCACCCAGGTCGGTGTTGCGCGCTACACGACCAACACCGACAAGAAGAGCTGTGAATTTGCGATCGTGGTAGCCGACGACTGGGCGGGGCGCGGTATCGGCAGGCAGCTGATGCAGAACCTGATGGCGATTGCACGGGACCGGGAACTCGACGTCATGGAGGGCCAGGTGATTTCGTCCAACGCACGTATGCTGAAGCTGATGACGTCACTCGGCTTCTCGACCAGCGTCGATCCCGAAGACCACTCGATCAAGCGGGTCACCAAGGTCCTGCATCGGTCCGAATAGCCGGCGCGCGCCCGATCAGTCGAGATGAAAAGACTTCGGCAGCAGGGCGTCGATTGAAAACCGCTGCCAGTCGCCGCTGTCGTCGATGGCGAGAATGACCGTCTCGTCGTCGGCGAACTCACGGATACGCTGTCGGCAGCCCCCGCAGGGCGTGCACGGGCCGATTTTCGCGCCTCCGCCGGCGACCGCGATTTTGGCAACGCGTTTGCCGCCCTGCATCACCATTGCCGCAATCGCGCCTGCCTCGGCGCAGCTGCCGAGCGGGTAGGCCGCATTCTCGATGTTGCAGCCGACGTGCAAACGGCCGCGATCGTCGATCAGTGCAGCGCCGACAGCATAGTTCGAGTACCTGCAGTAGGCATTCTTGCGGGCCTCCATTGCCGCGTTGATCAGGTCTTCGTCCGAGATGCTCATGCCACGATTCT
Source organism: Woeseiaceae bacterium (assembly GCA_037386205.1). GTDB lineage: Bacteria > Pseudomonadota > Gammaproteobacteria > Steroidobacterales > Woeseiaceae > UBA1847. The sequence continues at coordinate 5,092 of JARRMH010000090.1, forward strand.
ACCTGACGGTCGTCCACGAACCGTGCATCGGGTTGGGCAGGATGTACCAGCCGTTGCCCCAGTAACCGGCATAGGTTTCCAGGGCGGCGTGCCGGGAGGCACGGGTTGCAGGTTGGGTGCACGGGGGCAGGGGTTTGACGCGCGTGCACGCGACGAAATCGCCAAAGTCGTCGCCGAACAGCATGATTACCCGGTAGGATTCCGCCACGAATTCCCGCCGGCTCAGCTTTTCCTTGTCCCAGCCCGGTCGTTCCCAGGCCATCAGCACATGCTCGGGGTCGGTATCGATGCCCACCTCGGCAAGATCCTCGATCGTTACCTGTTCATAGGGGCAGTCGCCGTCGACACCATCGAATCGTTCGCATGCACGGTTGGTCACGAAGAACACCGCGACCCCTGCGTCGCGGGCTGCCTCGACCATCGCCGCCGCACCCGGCACCGGTACGGCGCGGTGTCCACGCATCCAGCTGAAGTGGCGCCACCGCGTGTACGGCTCGATGGCCAGGGTTGCCTGGTAATCGGCATTGCTGACAACGGTCTCGTCGACGTCGAAGATGACTGCAGGCGGCTTCCCGGCGAGGGCATCCTGGCCCGGCAGGGCCGACCTGTCGGTATCGTCCAGCAGGCGGGGCAGGTCGCGCTGCGCCTGTGCGTAGATTTGCCGCGAGACCGCCTGGTACTCGGCCGCATGCTCGACCCAGAGGACGCCGAACTCGGGTCGTTCTTTCGCAACCGGAGGCTCCGGCGTTGTAGCGCATGCAGTGAGCCACAGCGCGGCGACAATTACGTGGTGCAGTTTCACCGATTCAGGTTAGCATGACCGCATGATCAGGAAACTATCGATATTGCTTGTTTCATGCGTCGTCGTTGCATGCTCGGCGACGACGCCACGTACCGACGCAGGTGGAATCACGTTCATTCACCTCAATGACACGTATCGCATCGACGCGGTCGAGGATGACAAAAGGGGCGGACTCAGCCGCGTCGTGACGCTCGTGCGCGAGCTGCAGGAACGGGGGCGCGACGTCCGCATTCTGCACGGCGGCGATTTTCTGTACCCGTCGCTCGAGAGCCAGGTATGGGACGGCATGCAGATGATCGATGCGATGAATTTCCTCGATGGTGTGGCGCCCCTGTATGCGACCTCGGGCAACCACGAGTTCGACCCGCGTGGCCCCGAGTCGCTCATTACCGCACTGCGCGGGTCCCGTTTCGACTGGGTCGGCGACAACTTTCGCTTCGACACGGGTGACGCGCAGGCTGATGCGGCCCTCAAGTCGGGATTCACGTTCACGGCGGCCGGCAGGACCGTCGGTATCGTCTCGCTCACGGTGCGCGAAGACGATGGTGGCAACGCGCGCTCCTACCTCCAGATCGATCCGGACTACATGGCGGTGGCCGAGCGGACGATCCGGTCGTTCGAGGAACGCGGCGTCGACCTGATCATCGGCGTCACCCACGTGCATATGTGGCAGGACATCAAGCTGGCGGCACTGAAAGAACGACACCCGAAGCTCGCATTCGTCGTCGGCGGGCATGAGCACGAGCCGCAATACGAGCCCGGCTCGGCGAACGCCGCGATCGTCATGAAGGGTGCGTCGAATGCGCGGGTGATCTGGCAAATCGACGTCGATTTCGACGCGGCCGGCAGCTACACGGTGAACGAAAAGCGCATAGAGGTCGATGACGCGATCGCATTCGATCCGGCGTACGAGGAGCTCGTGACCAAATGGCAGGCCCTGTTGATGGAGAAGTTTCCGTTCCTCGAGGCGCGCGTCGGTACGGCAGCGCTGCGCATGGATGCCCGCGAGCAGCAAATTCGGACCAGCGAGTCGAGCTGGGGCAACTTCATCGTGGACCAGATGCGTGGGGCTTTCGGCAAACCGCAAGCCGATCTTGCGTTTATTAACAGCGGTACCCTGCGCATCGACGACTTCATCGAGGACGATATCCTGTTCGAGGACATCGGCCGGACGTTCGGCTTCAGTTCGTACCTGCGCCACACCACCGTCACGGGCGCCGAGTTCAGGGAGATTCTCGAGGCGGGCTACCGCGGTGAGCCCTATGCGCAGGGCTACTTCCCGCAGGTCTCGGGTTTTCGCATCTGCATCGACAAAAGCCGGCCGGAGTTCGACCGCATCGTGAGCCTGCAGGTACCGGACTCCGGCGGCTGGGCGGAGATTGGGGAGGACAAGCAGTACACGCTGGTTGTTCCCGATTTCCTCTACAACGGCGGCGACGGTTACTCGATACCCCACGACCGGTTCGCATCGCGCCCCGCGTCGGAGCTCAAGTACCTCGTACTCGATGCAATCCTGCGCGCCCAGGCCCGCGGCCGCGCCGTCGGTAAACCGATTACACCCGCAAACCGCCGCATTCACATGCTTGCTGAACCCTCGGAGTCCTGCTTCAACCAAAGCAATTAAGGGGACGTTTGCCCCAATTGCCTGGAACCAACTAAAAAGGGCGGCCAGGAGGCCGCCCCTGGTGTTGACGATACGCGGTTCGATCAGTCGAAGTCGTACTTCACACCGAAGCAAATCTCGTAACGGGAAACGTCACCGATACGCGATTCCGCGGTACCGCGCTCAACCGTGCGGGGGAAATTGTGCTGGTAGAGCACGCCCCAGTCGTCATTCAACAGATTGGTAAGGTTGTCGATGACCATGAACGCGGACGCGCGGTGACCTTCCGAAAATCCCGGGAAGTCGAGCGAAACGCGCATGTCGAGCTTGTTCCAGGACGAACCCGTTTGGTCGTTACGCTTGTCGCCCGGCTCGAGGACGCTCGGATTATCGTTCACGTACAGGTAATCGAAGGAATAGATGCCTTCCGAGTTGCCATAGATCCCATAGCTGTATGGCCGGCCCGAGTTGGCATGGCCGTATAACGCGACCATCAGGTCAATGTCGTTGCCAAACTCATAGGTCCAGCGAGT
>JARRMH010000091.1:0-8020 GCA_037386205.1 Woeseiaceae bacterium
GATGCTGATCGTCTCGAGGTCGCGCATCTCGCCCACCAGTACGACATCGGGATCCTCGCGCAGTGCGGAATGCAGGGCTTCGGCAAACGAGGTGCTGTGCACGCCGACTTCGCGCTGGCTGATCAGGCATCCCCGCGGCTTGTGGACGAACTCGATCGGGTCTTCGATCGTCAGGATATGGCCTTTGAGACGGCGATTCATTTCATCGATCATCGCCGCCAGCGTCGTCGATTTCCCGGACCCCGTCTTGCCCGTCACCAGGATCATGCCCTGCGTATGCCGGCACAACTCGTGGATAACCCTCGGCATCTTCAGCTCCTCGAGCGTCATCGCTTTCGACGGAATCGCGCGCAGGATTGCGCCGATGCCGTTGATATGCCGGAAGGCATTGACGCGGAACCGCGACACATCGGGTATTTCATAGGCGAAGTCGGCGGCGTCGACGTCTTCGAAAGCCTTCTTCGCCGCGCCGTCCATGATCTCGAAAACAGCCTCCTGAACGGCTTCTGTCGTCAGCGGCTCGCTGCGCAGCACGTTGAGGCTGCCATGGACCCGCGCCCGCACCGGATCGCCCGATATGAAGTGCAGGTCCGAGGCATTTTGCCCGAGTGCCTCGAGGAGGTATTCGTCGATCTTCGCCATCAGTTCATGCCTTCGACTGGTCGCCCATTTCGAGTGTCGGGACGAGATCCGTATCGGTAACGTAGCGCTGAAACTTCTTCTTGTCCGTTGCATAGCGGATGGCGTCGTCGGGGTCGATCTCCTTGTCGCTGATCGCCGCGAGCAGGGCGGAGTCCAGCATCTGCATGCCGCGGTCGCGGCCCATTTGCATCTGTGACGGGATCTGGTGCGTCTGGTCCGTCGTGATCAGCTTCGCGATCGCACGATTGTTGACGAGAATTTCGAGGATTGCCTTGCGTCCGCGGCCGTCGGGGGTCTTGACGAGAACCTGGGTGATGACGGCCTTGAGGCTCATCGACAGGAAGCCCTTGGTTTGCTCGCGCAGCTCGCCGGGCAGCGCGTCGATAATGCGGTCGATCGTCTTCACGGCGCCGGTGGTGTGCAGCGTCCCGAGCACGAGGTGTCCGGTTTCCGCTGCCGTCATGGCCATCGAGATCGTCGCCGCATCGCGCAGCTCACCGACGAGGATGACATCGGGATCCTCGCGCATCGCCGAGCGCACGCCGTCCGCAAAGCTCGTCACGTGCGTGCCGACCTCGCGCTGGATGACCTGGCTCTGTTTCGACGGATGCACGAATTCGATCGGATCCTCGAGACTGATGATGTTCAGGTTCCGCGTTTCGTTGATGTGATTGATCATCGCGGCCAGCGTGGTGGACTTACCGGTCCCGGTACTGCCGGTAACCAGGACCATGCCCTGGTGGAAGTCACAGAAATGCTTGAGGATCGGCGGCATCTGTAACTGGTCGAGCGTCGGCACCGCACCGGGGATGAAACGGAACACAGCGCCCATGCCTGTCGCCTTGCGGAATACGTTGACGCGAAACCGGCCGCTCTCTTCGCCGACGTAGGAGAAATCGAGGTCGTGGCCCTGCTCCAGCCGCTCGACCTGCTTGCCGGTGAGTATTTCCTGCAGGTAGGTCTCGAGTTCGGCGTCGCTGAGGTCGCGGAATTTGATCGGCCGCAGGTCACCGTTCATGCGCAGCATCGGCGGTACGCCGACGGCGAGGTGGACGTCCGAACAGCCCTGTGCGAGGCCAAGCTTCAGGAATGCGTCAATGCGTGCCATATGGGCTTACAGTTTAACTGCATCGAGGGCGTCTGTAAGCTCCTCCATCGACTGGAAACGCTTGGACTTGTCGACCGACATGGCTTTCGCGATAACGGCGGCGAGTTCATCGGGAATCTCGGGGTTGAGTTCCTGGCACTTCGGCGCCTTGCCCTGCACGTGCTGGTACATGACGGACATGTGGTCGCCGCGGCTGTACGGGGGTACGCCGGTCGCCATCTCGTACATGATGACGCCGACACTGTAGACGTCGGCGGTCTCATCGACTTTCTTGCCGAGGATCTGCTCGGGCGCCATGTATTTCGGTGAACCGATGACGTAGCCGGTCTTGGTCAGCTGCGTATCGCCGCTGGAAGCAGCGGCGGCGACGCCGAAAGCGACGATCGTGAGCAGGCCCTCGTCATTGACCAGCACGTTCGCGGGTTTCAGGTCGCGGTGAATGACACCGGCCTGGTGTGCGACGGTCATGCCGGTCGCCATGTCGCGCGAGAATCGCAATACCCTGTCGATGCTCATCGGCTTGTTGTCGGGAATCTCGCCCGACAGTGTGTGCGACGGGAAATACTCCATCGAGATCGCGTAGCTGCCCTGCAGGTTCAAAAAGTCGTAGATACGGATGACGTTGCGGTGCGTGATCATGCGCGAATAACGCAGCTCGTGCACGAAGCGCTTCATCATCTCCTCGTCGGAGGAGACATTCGGATTCAAGAACTTGAGAATCAGGCGTTCGTCGACGACTTCGTCCTGCATCAGTAGCACGGTGCCGAAAGCACCCTTGCCAATCTTCTCGATGTACTTGTAGCGGCCGTCGATGACGTCGCCCGGCTCCAGCTTCGATATATCGAGCGGACCGGCGGCGCTGGGAACGGCGGCCCGGTCCGATGCCACGAGGTCGCCATCGGCATCGGTGTGCGCTACGGCGCTCTGTTCCCTGGCCTGGTGCAGCAGTTTCTCGAGGTCCTCGTTTTCGACGAGCATCGTCCGCGTATTGTCGCTGATCTTCTCGGCACGGACGTTTTCTTCCATCACGGTCTCGGAGTACTTGTCGTCGAGTTCCCGGAGCGCCTTGTCGGCGACATTGATGATCGTCGCGTCGCTCGACTGCTTGAGTTTCCTGAGCAGGCCGCGGATCGTGTCCGCCTGCGCCGAGTTCGCCAGGTGCGTGATGGCCTTGATGGCCTCGATCTGGATTTCGCGCTCGGGGCGTTTGAGCAGGGGCAGGATCTGGGCGATGTGTGATTCGTCGCCGAGTTTGCCGAGCGCGCGTACGATGACCGTGTCGGTCTTGGCGTACTTCCCGAGCATGCCTGCAAGCTTCGGCACCGCTTTTGAGCTGCCGATCTTCGACAGTGCATCGATCGCGCGCTCGCGTACCCACCAGTCATCGTCATCGGTCGCCCGAATCAGGTGATCTTCGGCGCGGTCGCTCTTGGTGGCGTTGAGTATCTCGATGGCGGTACGCCGGATATCCTCGTCTTTCTCGCCGATCAGCCGAACCACCGAGTCCACGACCTTCGGTCCGCCAATCTCCGCCAGCGCATCGCCGGCGCGCGAACGTACCCACCAGTCGTCGTCCTTGATCGCGGCGAGCAGGTCCTTGACCGAGTTCTCATCGCCGAGTTCGTTGAGGACCTCCACGGCGGCGCGACGCGCATACTCGGATTCGTCCTTGAGGGCCGTGACGAGATACTTGACGGTGTCGGGATGGTTCGCCTCGATGAGCACCTCGACCGCTTTGTTCTGGACGTCGAGGTCCGGGTCGGTGAGCAGGGCGGCGACCTTGTCGACGTTGATTTCCCGGCCCCGCGTGCCAAGCGCCCGCAGCGCGGCGCCGCGCACCATCTTGTTGCTGTCCTTGAGCTGCATCTCGAAAGCATGGGTGATCTCGTCCTTCTTGAACCGGGTAAGCAGGTTCATCAGGTGGATCTTGATCACCGGGTCCTTGCCGCCCATGCGCGCGATCAGGTCGGGAACCATGTCGGGCTTGACGGTGTCCTCGATGATCCTGAAGATCGCCGCCTTTTCCTTGGGCTCGCAATCGTAGGCACGCTGCAGAAGGTCGTGGACCGAAAGTTCCTGTTTGTGGACGCGCAGTACTTCGATCAGTGCCGCCTTGGACACTTCATCGTCATCGAAGAAGTCGAGCAGGGCGTTGGGGTTGTAGTCGGTGCTGCTCGACAGGGCCCAGGCGGTACCCGAGACGACCCGTTCGTTGCCGTCCGCGAGACCCTCCTTGTACATTTCGAGGTTCTTGTCGTTGACGAGGGCGGCCAGGATGTCGACGAGTACCATTGTATGGGACTTGTCGGACAGCGCCAGGGCATCGATGATCTTCGGTACGGCCTTGTTGCCGGCCTTCTTCAGCTTCTCGACCAGGTTGCGCGCATTGCGCGACGTCGGATCGGGTTCCGCGACGAGCGCGGACAACACCTGTTCGGAGCGAAATGACGCTAGGATGCCCATGGGCGCGTCCCTGCCTGCGCTGTCGTTGCCAGTATTGTCGTATTGTTCGCCAAACCTGCGTGCTCTCGCCCTTCGCGGCAACGTGGCATTATGCCACATGAAGCCCGACACATTGCGCGCCACGGCTGGCTTTGAGCCGATCGTGACCAGTACAATGAGCCCCGTTTTCCTGCGTACAAACTCGCTACCCCGGAAAGAATTTTACCTAATACGAGCATCGGAAGTGTGACGTCGTCAACAGAAACAGATCAAGCCAAGTTCCTAAATTCAATTGAAATATCGGTCGCCGGCCGGTCTCTCGGCGAAGTATCGCAGGTACGGGTAGACGAAAGCTCGGACAAGTCGATGAAACTCTCGGTCGAGCTGGGGTTTCCCTGCGACAGCGCGCACGACGTCATTCGCGACGAGATTCGTGCGGCTGTGGCCGAGAGTCTCGGAATCGACGAGGTGGAAATCGCCTTTTCGACGCGCATCCGGCGGCACGGCGTGCAGCGCACCCTGCAGCCCCTGCCGGGCGTGCGCAACCTGATCGCGGTCGCCTCCGGCAAAGGGGGCGTGGGCAAGTCGACCGTCGCCGCCAATGTGGCGCTGGCGCTCGCGGCCGAGGGCGCGTCGGTCGGGGTGCTCGATGCCGATATCTACGGGCCCAGCCAGACCCAGATGCTGGGGCTTGTCGGCAAGCAGCCCGAGACCGAGGACGGCAAGTCCATGCTGCCGCTGCGCGCCCACGGGCTGCAGGTCATGTCGATGGGCGCACTGGTCGGTGCCGACCAGCCGATGGTTTGGCGCGGCCCGATGGTGACCTCGGCCCTCAACCAGCTCGCCACGCAGACCAACTGGGAAGACCTCGACTACCTGATCGTCGACATGCCGCCCGGCACGGGGGATATCCAGCTGACGCTCGCCCAGCAGATCCCGGTGTCGGGCTCGGTGATCGTCACGACGCCGCAGGACATTGCCACGCTGGATGCCCGCAAGGGCCTCGCGATGTTTCGCAAGGTCAATATCCCGGTATTCGGGGTTATCGAGAACATGGCGACGCATATCTGCTCGAATTGCGGCCACGAGGAAGCGATTTTCGGCGCGGGCGGTGCCGAAAAGATCGTCGAGGACTTCGAGGTGCCGTTGCTTGGCCGGCTGCCGCTTGCCGCAAAGATTCGCGAACAGACCGACTCGGGCACGCCCACGGTCGTCGCGGAGCCGGATTCGGCGATCGCAGCGGCGTACCGCGAGGCGGCGTGGCGCATCGGGGCCGCGCAGGCAGCGGAACGCGTCGACCACAGTGCCAAGTTCGGCAATATCAAGCTCGAGGGAGGAAAATGAGCATCAAGTCGGACCGCTGGATTCGCCGCATGGCGGCGGAGCACGGGATGATCGAACCGTTCGAGCCGGGCCAGGTACGGGAGAACGACCACGGCCGCATCGTCAGCTACGGCACGTCGAGCTATGGGTATGACGTGCGGTGCTCGGACCAGTTCAAGATATTCACCAACATCAATTCTGCCATTGTCGATCCGAAGGGGTTCGACGAGACCAGTTTCGTTGACGTCCGGAGCGACGTCTGTGTGATTCCGCCGAATTCCTTCGCCCTGGCAAGCACGGTCGAGTACTTCCGGATTCCGCGGACCGTGCTCACGATCTGCCTCGGCAAGTCGACCTATGCGCGCTGCGGCATCATCGTCAACGTTACGCCGCTGGACCCCGAGTGGGAAGGGCACGTCACGCTCGAATTTTCGAACACGACTCCGCTGCCGGCAAAGATCTATGCCAACGAAGGCGTCGCGCAGATGCTGTTTCTGGAGTCTGACGAAGCCTGTGAGACGTCGTATGCGGATCGTGGCGGCAAGTACCAGGGCCAGACAGGGGTTACGTTACCGAGGGCCTGATCGGCCGTTATTTCTTGCGCCGCCGGTAGACGATGTCGAAGGTATTCACCGTGCCGGTTCGTGATTCGAGCACCACGCGCTCGTTCAGTTCGTAACGGAGCAGCAGCGTACCGAGTTTGTCGATCAGGCCGTACCCGTACTCGACGAGCAGCCGGTCGTTCAGCCGCTTGCCGGCGACGAGCTTGCTTGCATCGCCCGTGCCTTCGATCGTCAGCGTTTCGAGTCCGAGTTCGGCGCGGATCTCCGAGGTGATGAGCCCGGCCCCCGAAAGTCCCAGTGCAAAAGCGGCCCGGTTGAGAGCCTCGCCGTCGTCGGCACTCGTCGACTCGCCGAGTGGGCGGCCGGTCAGCAGGTACGAGAGGACCTCCGCATCCCGCAGCGGCGGTTCGCTGAACAGCTCGGACCTGAGGCGCGTCGGCGTGCCCGATAACTGGATGCCGGCGGTGACATCGCGGACCTTGCGCACGGCCCGGATGTCGAGCAGGGGATTGTCGAGCGGGCCGTTGAAAATCAGTTCACCGCGCTCGATGGCCAGTTTCTGCCCGTAGGCCTTGTACTCGCCGTCGGTGAGGCTGACGCGGCCCTGGCCAGTGAACGGTCGGTCGTTGCCGCCCCGCAGGCGAATGCTGCCGGTGAGGCCGGACGTGAGACCAAAACCCGAGAAGTCCACTTCGTCGCCGAGCGATGTGCGCACATCGACCTCGATACGGCGGCGGTCGGTCGTCTCGACGCTTTCTTCGCGGTGGACGATGACGTCCGGCGATGGTCGCTCGGCCGATACCGGGGCCTCGCGCATCGTCACACTGGCACGTGGAATCGCGAGCTCGCCGGTGATGCGGGTCGCTTCGTCATCGAACACGGCGGAGATCGATGGCGATGCGCTGATCTGCCAGTCGGGCAGGCGGGCCAGTTCGAAATCCTCGCCCGACAAACTGATCTCGGCGCGCATGCCGGCGTCGGTGCCGATGCTCGAAAACCCCTCGACCTGCAACGTGCCGTCCCCGGATTGCGCCTCGCCACTCAGGCGTATTCGCCCGGGCTCGGCTTGCGAGAGTTCGAGATTGATGCCCGCAATGTTGATGCCGGTCTGGCGCACACCGAAAGCGCCCTCGGTGAGTCGCACCGTGCCCAGGAATTCCGGGGCGGCGGCGGTGCCCGAGATCGTGAAGGTTCCGTCGACTCGTCCCTGCGGCTTCGATATCGCGGGCACCAGGACGGCGAACACGGACAGGTTGCTGAACAAGACCTCGGCCCGACCGTCGAGCACCCGCTCGTCTGCCGTGACATCGGGGACCGTGAGCTTCGCGTTGGCCCCGCCGGCCCCGTCCGCAAGGTCGAACTGCAGCGACGATTCCAGGCGACCCTCCGCGACCCTGGCCCGGCCCTCGGCCCGGGATACCGTGATATCGACCTGCTCGTTGGTGCACAGGGCAGCTTTCGGGCCTGCGTTCTCGACCTTTGTCGATTTGCCCTGGCGCACATCGGAAGAGGGGCCCTGAACGGGGTGCGTATCCTAAGTCCTGCCTCCGTGGCCGAAATGCATGCCCCGCAATGGGCCTTCAGCGAGCAGAACGGCGACACCTACCACGATCTGTTCTTCGCCTGGGGACTAGGTTTCCACCTGATCACGGGCCGCGACTCGTCCGATATCGTTTTTGACCACCAAGATATGGTCGGTCATCCCGGGGAAGCTTATGGGCTGATCAGCGACCTGTACTTCGACATGGATCGCCAGAACGGTATCGTCTTCTTGACCAACGGCAGCCTTCAACCTTATGCCTTGGGCGAGCGCAGTGCTTTCTACCGGCCAGAGGAAGCTGTTTTTCAAGCCGCACAGCGATTTCTTTCGATGAATTAACGGACGATTCGGCCCTATTATACGCCATCAGGCAGCGCAACCGGGAGCCATCCGTTACATCTG
>JARRMH010000092.1:0-7816 GCA_037386205.1 Woeseiaceae bacterium
CATCCTGGGCCCCGACCAGCGCGTGGATGTCATGACGGCCCTGAAGGCGATGACGATCTGGCCCGCCTGGCAGCATTTCGAGGAGAACGACAAGGGCTCTATTGAACCGGGCAAGCGTGCCGATCTCGTGATTCTTTCCGACAACCCGATGACGGTCGAGCCGGACGATCTTGCCACGCTCAAGGTGCGTGTCACCATCAAGGACGGCAAGGTAATTTACGATGCGGACACCGCGCCTCGAGCTGCGCGCGCCGGGGTGCCAATCGCGTCGGATCCCGAGGCTGCGCACGAATTGCTACTGGCGCTTTACGAAGGACTCGAGCGCCGTCCCGCAGTTCCACTCTGATCGCGGACCGTCTGGCTATGGAACACGTTCTCTCGGCTCACTTCGGCTATACCTGCACACGGCTGCGTCCGGGGCTGCGAGGAGCGCCCCGGCGTGCGTTCGGTGCTATGCTGGCCGACACGCACTAGCGGAGCGTGGTTGTACGTGAGCAAGCTGCTACTCGATGACACGGAAGCCGAGAAGACGCATCTGTCGGGGAAATTGCGTGAACTCGCGGATCGGCTGGAGGCCGAGCCCGATTCGTTCGAGGCTTGTCAGCCCGGTGAATTTGCCGAGCGTTTTCGGGAACGCGCAGATGCCTGGGACGAACTTATCCGTGAAGAGGATCTGCTGCCGGATGCGGTGGATCCCGAGCGCGTAGCGGTAAGCCACCTGCTCGAGCGTGCTGAATCGAAAATTGCGCCCGGGGAAGAGGAGTCTGTCTCGGGCAGGCAAGTCTCAGAGCGCATCGAATTGCTGGAGCGTTCCGCCCGCTATTTGAAGAACGAGACCGGCGATTCCCGACAGCAGGATGAACTCGATCGCATTCTTCGCTGTGCCGGTGAACTGGCAGCGCGGGTGCAGCAGCTAACGGAGCGCTAGGCGGCCTGTTTCAAACGGCGCCGTTATGAGCTATTCACGTCACCCGCCGCCGCTATCGGTATCTGCCCTGGAGAACGTCTATTCTTCGAGCGTTTCGCGCTTTGCGTCCGCCTCGACTGCCCGCTCGACCCTGTTCACGACCGATTCGTCGAGGATGCCCATCTCGGCCAGGTGACGAGCGATCTGGCCGCTGTCGCCCACACGCAGGAACGCTGTGTCGGGTGACCGGTGACCCTCGATGATCTGGTCCACCATCTCGTCATGCTCGCTGTCCTTGCGCGGGTCGACGTCCCTGATGTAGATCGCCTTCACCCGGTCCGGAAACCGCTTCGCCACCTCGGCATATATCTCGGCGTCATGCTGGCCGCTGTCGCCGATTAGCACGACCGGCAACGGCGCATAGCGGCGGGTCACACGGGTAATGGTTTCGATCTTGTGATCCGAAGTGTCCGCGCCGATCCCCAGGTCGCGTAACAAGAGAGGGCCCCGGGGAAGATCATTCAGCTCCATGAAGTCCCGCAACAGGTCGTACATGTTCCAGGCCGAGTTAGAAACGTAAATCACCGGGTTCACACTCCCGCCGGCGTCTCCGGCGGCAAGGGCACGGTATAGCGCAGCGACGCCGCGCAGCGGTTTCCGTGTCTTCGCGTTATTGAGGAAGGTCAGTCTTGCGGCGGTCAGGAGGTCGGTCAGTCCGGTGTGGATGACAGTGTCGTCGACGTCACTGATGACGACATACCGGGCGGTGGGATCCGGCAACAGAATGCGATGGCGCGCGTGCAGTACCTCGTCTTCGAGTCGATGCTCGGCCAGCACCGTGGCCGTCCGCGGGAAATTCTCATCGACCGCGAACTCGGCGTAGTAGTATCCCTCGCTGTCGGTGACAACCTCTTTCTGCTGATCCACGTAGGACAGTCGAATCTTGGCGCCGGCAACCTCATCGCTAGCCCACCGCTGATAACTGGCCTTGAGGTTGTCCCACCAGCTGTCGTCCTCCTCCGGCCCGCCATAGCGTTCGTTACTCAGCAACCGCCCGCGCAGCCACAGGGTCTCGGCATTCCCGTAGCCACGGTAGGCGGCGATATGGCGGGGCTCGCCAAAACCCATTCGGTCAGCGAACTGGCGCCATCGCATATCGGAATATTCCTCGATACTGGCGGCGGTTGACTGGAGGACGTCTCCGACCTCGTCCGACCATCCCGAATATTCCGCGGCGGAGATGCCGGAAGTCGTTGCTGTCAGCAGACTTGCAGTCGCAACCAGAAAGCGGCGCAATCGGTAGCCGATCGTGCCTGTCGCCGAACTTGTCATGAATAGCCTCGCACATCATTTCGAACTCCTGCAATCCCGGCTTCTTGCAGAAGCTGTGCCATCTTTCCGGCGGCACGAAGGACTGATGCGTCGCCGCGTGCTGCCGGCTCGCCGTGCAATCCTGGACCACGTTTATCGTCCTCCATTGGTTTGTCGGTTCGTGAACTGTCCTGGCTCTTTCGGGTTCGCTCAGTCATCCAATTTGTCTTCGGCCTCCTCGGCGGTGTCCTCGATCGCTTCGCCAGCCGCTTCGACGTCCTCGCCGAATCCCTGAGTCGTATTGCAGCCGCCAAGGCCGAATCCCAGCAATGCTGTTAGCAAGACAGCAATTCGCGTGTACATATGCGTGCTCCTTTCATGAAACGTCTGTATGTCCGAACCAATATGCACTTAACGTGCCAGAGTTCTCCTGCCCACCAGCCACGCGGAATGCCACCGGGGTTCGCAAAAAAATTACCGGTGGCTGCAAAAATTTCTCTCGACGGCACTCGCCGTATCAGCGCTGTGAGCAGCGGGAGGTGGCACGGATGTTGCAACTTTGTTTGTTGCACGAGGCGGAAGTTCTACTCTGCGACCGAGCGAACGAAAGGTCGACGCCTCGTCTCACTCATCACACAGGAGAAGATTGATGAACGAAGATCGTTTGCAAGGAAACTGGAAACAGATCAAGGGCGAAGTCAAGGAACAGTGGGGCAAGCTTACCGATGATGAACTAGACGAGATCGAGGGCCGTACCGAGCAACTGGTCGGCGCGATCCAGAAACATTACGGTCGCTCACGTGACGAGGCCGAGCGCGAGGTTCAGGAGTGGCGGCAGAATCAGCATCACTGATCGATCGACGCATTTCTAAGCCAGACACCGGCCGGCGACGTTTCGCCGGCCGGTTTTTTGTTGTTGTTCGATGATGATGATATGCCTCACTTCGAGGTCGGGCGCGTGCAGCATCAGCCGGTCGGAAAACCGCACACGTTCGCCTTCCAGGCGCGTGTCGGCCTCTTCGAGTTCCGAGACGACGAACAGCCTGCGTTCGGTGGCGTAGACCGATTCGATCTCCAGTTGGGGCTTCGTACCCGTTGCTTCGATTTCAACCACGATCGAACGCTCCGTTCCTTCACCATCATCCGGCATGACCCCTTGTTCGGCTTGTTCGACATCGCAGCCAGCAGCCAGGAGACCCAGCGCGACAGGCACAATAATGATGCGGGGCCGATTAATCATATAATTGCCCCTGTAAGAAGTGACTTGGACTTTACAGGGCGGCAACGTCCGTGCCACGTAGATGCGCGTCCGTTTCAACACGGGCAGTAGCGGTACGGCGACAAGCGGGCAAGAGATTACGAATGATCCGGAAAATGTTACCGGCTGGCAGCCCGGGTCTGGACTTTGCGCCCATCTGCTATGCGATGCCATGCATCGTGCAGCGGACCGATTCGAAACGATGCGTTGTCGCGCGTGGCACGACAATTGCAGCTTCCAGCTTACCCAGATTCTGAATTTATTGTTGTGCCGAAAGGAATATGATGGACGTACTAAGAATTCTGCTCTCTATCCTGCTGCCCCCGGTCGGTGTCTTTCTCCAGGTCGGTATTGGCCTGCATTTCTGGCTCAACATACTTCTCACCCTGCTCGGATATATCCCGGGCATCATTCACGCTGTCTGGATTATTCTGAAGCGTTGAATTGGGGCTGCAGGACCTGTGCGACGAGGAGCTACAGCTGCTCGTGAATTATTCGTGCCGCTCGCTCCTCGAACTTCCGGAAGCCACCCCGATTTGCCCAGGACTCGGCGTCAAGTTCCACCGCGTCGCGACAGTCGGCATCAAAACGCTCGCCAAGCTGATTGGCCAGTTCCGGCGAGAGCACAACTATGCAACATTCCTCGTCCTTACCCATGGAGCGGTGGTTGAGGTTGGGTGAGCCGATAAGCGACGCGCAACCATCTACGATGCCGACCTTGGCATGCAGCATCGTTTTCTGGTACCACAGCACCTCGACGCCGGCATCCAGGAGCGTCTCGACCGCAGGTCCGCCGGCAAGCTGCGAGAGACGGCTGTCGGTATACGGCCCGGGGGCGAGTATCCGGACCCGAACACCGCGTTTCGTGGCCTTCGCGAGTAGTCTGACCATAGCGGGGTCGGGCGCCAGGTAGGCGGTCGTAAGGCTGATCTCGCTGCGAGCGATCTCGATCATGGTTCGGACGATCATCGCTATGTTTGTCCAGTCGACAGTTGAGTCGGAGCGGACCGTCATAACCGGTGCACCGTCCTCGAAAAACGGGGGTTCGCCTTCGGTGAAATCGTATTCCCAGTCGCCAGCTTCGCACCAGTTGTCCATGAAGGCAGCATGCAGCTGCCGGACCGCCGGTCCGCGTACTCTGACATGTGTATCGCGCCATTCGTTGGGATTGCGGGCATCGCCGTCCCATTCATCGGCGATTCCGACGCCGCCGGTAAACGCCGTATCGTTATCGCAAATCAACAGTTTTCGATGCGTACGATTGTCGATCCTCCACAATCGGAACGTTGCCAGCGGACGGAACCAGCGAATTTCGACACCGGCGTTTTCCATCCGCTGGAGGTGCCGATCGTCCATGGTCCGGCATCCGTGCGAGTCGAGCAGCACCCGCGTGCGCACGCCTCTCTCTGCCGCGTTCGCAAGGGCCTCTGCAAAACGTCCGGCAATATCGCCGCGCCAGTAAACGTACGTCACCAGTGCAACGTATTCTTCAGCGCTGTTGATTGCCTCGAGCATCGGCGGAAAGATCTCGATTCCGTTTTGCAGCACCCGGAGATTGTTACCAGGCACGAATATGTCGCCGACGGCGCGTTCGAGCGGTCGGCGATAGTTCTTCTCGAGTTCCTCGGGTAAGTCCACGCAGGAAGAAATCACGGGATCAACTCTCGGTGAGCTCTTCGTATGCCTTCTGGCTCTTAGCCGACGCACGCCGGCATTCCGTCTGTATTGTCTTCAATGCCATGGCGATCTCGGCGATGTTTTCGGACTCGGTATGTAATAGCGCAAGCTCGGTCTGCATCGAGATGGCGTTTAGTGAATTGTTCATGTGGTGGACGAACCGCTGCAGTGCTTTTTGCTCGCTTGCCGTCATCAATCTCTCCTTACTCCTCGTCCGTCTCCGTGCCGTACTCGCGAAGCCTGTTGTAGAGAGTCTTTGAACTGATGCCGAGCGCCTCGGCTGTTTCCTTTCGCTTTCCGCCGAAGTGCTTGAGCGTTTTGAAGATGAGCGCTTTTTCCACGTCGCTGATGGACACGCCGGGCTGGAGTTGTGCTTCATCGTTCTGCCAGTTGGAGAGCTGCTCGAATCCCTCCGGCAGCTTCTCGATGGTGTTTTCATCACGATTGAGCAGGGCCGAGCGAAGCAACACGTGCTTGAGCTCACGGACGTTGCCGGGCCAGCTGAACGCTTCCAGTCGCGTCAGAGCCTCATCGCTGATTGCTATCGGCGACCCGTACTGCTCGTGATATCGTTTCAGGAAATGCTCTGCCAGCAAAGGAATGTCTCCGCGTCGTTCGCGCAGGGGCGGAATGTGAATCGGCACGACCGCAAGTCTGAAATAGAGATCCTCGCGAAATTCGCCATCCGCGACCAGCTTCTTAAGGTCCTTGTTGGTCGCCGCGATCACGCGCGAGTTGACGGGAATCTCCCGGCCGCCGCCGACGCGCTGCACTTTGCGCGTTTCCAGTACCCGTAGGAGTGCAACCTGCTGCTCGAGAGGCAGTTCGGCGATTTCATCGAGTAGCACGGTGCCGGACTTCGCCCTTTCGAAAACGCCGTGTCGCAGGGTGGTGGCGCCGGTAAAAGCGCCTTTCTCGTGGCCGAAGAGTTCGCTCGCAATGAGCTCTTGCGGGATAGCGCCGCAGTTGACAGGCACGAACTCTCCCCTGGCCTCGTACTCGGCCGCCAGCGCTTCGGCGACGAGTTCCTTGCCGGTGCCGCTCTCGCCCGTTACGAGTACGGTAACGTCGATCGGTCCGAACTCGGCAATCTGGTCCTTCAGCCGTCGCATTCCCGGAGAATCGCCTACGATCGCCAATTTGTCAGTCGTATCCGTGCCTGACTTGCGACCGGAAGGCTGACTCTTCGTTGCCCGGTCGACGCTGCGACCCAGAGTTTCGCGGTCGAGCGGCTTGATCAGATAATCGACCACCGGACCACGTATGGCCCGAACCGCACTTTCGATCGACGGGTGGCCTGTTATGACTACCGTGTTCGGGCCCTGGTCCCGGACGAGTTCCAGGCCGCTGCCGTCAGGCAGTGCCAGATCGACAAGTAGCAGGTCATACTCGTTTTCGGACAGCTTCTTCGAAGCTTCCTTCACGGACGCGGCGGTTGATATTGAATGCCGGTCTGCTTCCAGCAGGGTTTTCGTTGCCGTTGCGAACGAAGCATCAATCGACCGCTGAGTCGTCGGAACTCCGAAAACCGACGTTGGCATACAACTCGCACAGGTTACCACCGGCACGCTTGGCCCGGTACATTGCCACGTCGGACTGCTTTATCCACGAGTCGAGGGACATGCTGGCGCTGGTGAGCATCGCCATTCCGATGCTGGCGGTAATCTCGATCGACACGCCCGGGAGGGGGAACGGAGGCTCCAGGCAGCGGAGAAGTCTTTCAGCAGTCTCCCGGGCACGCCTCGTGCAGTGCACGCCGGGCAGAACCACCCAGAATTCGTCGCCGCCAGGACGGCCTAGCGCATCGGTTTCCCGTATGCTGGCGGACAGGCGCCGGCTGCTCTCTACCAGGACTGCATCGCCGGCCTGATGTCCGTATCGGTCGTTCACGGACTTGAACCCATCCAGATCCAGTGTACAAAGCGCACTGCCAATCTCGAATCGATCCGCCAGCGCACGCGCTTCCCTCAGTACTTCCATCAGTCCCCGGCGATTCAGACATCCTGTCAGCGGGTCGCTCCTCAATTTGCGCTCATCCTTATCTCGTCTTGCCCGGCGGGCTGCAGCCAACCGCATGCGAAGCAAAATGCTCGATGGCGTCGCGTCCGCCTTGGTCATGTAATCCTCGATGCCTGCCCTTATCAGCCGGGTTCCGAGGGTCGGGTCTGGTTCACCGGTGAGTACGACGATGACAAGCCCCGGCGCCAATGCCCGTAGTGCGCTGGGTGCCTCCAGTTCCTCGGCGTCCGGCAGGTCGAGGTCGACCACCGCCAGGTCGAACGGTTGGTTCGAACGAAGCATTTCCTGCGCGGTCGCGAGCGTGTGGGCGATTTGCAGGTCCATGTCGGGTTCGAGTATGCGCAGCGCACTGCGCGTGGCCGTGACAAACGACTCGTTATCCTCCACCAGCAGAACGCGGAGAGAGGCGTCATCCCGTGGGGGGTATTCTTCCGGAGATTCAGTAATCATCGTGTTCGTCAATGAGCAGATCGTTGAATTGACTGGCTGCTGCGAAAAAATTGCAAATTCTGTGCCAGCCGCCGGTAGTGCCGAATATTTCTTGCGAGTACCGTTCATGCAAGCAAGCACAGAGTGAGCACAGGATGCGAACAGGAAGTCTCAGCGATGGCATTGGAACTTCGCGTTCGCGGGCCGGTAACGGT
>JARRMH010000092.1:7825-15731 GCA_037386205.1 Woeseiaceae bacterium
CGCCGGTAAACAGCGCAGCTTCGTGGGTAACTTTTACTGGGTATCGCCTCGTCTACCTGCCGAACTCGAGGACAGATGAAGCGGATTCGAGCAACTCTCTGGCAGCCTCTCCCATTATGTCCTCGTCGAGTTGCGTAGGGTCGTCGAAAAGGAAATCGGCAATGACTTCGTCGACGATCCTCGTCGCCACGAGGTCGAGTACTTCGTCGATCGAGCCCCGGTGTTCGGCGTAGAGTATTCGATGCGGGTCCGGACGGCTGTCTTCGAGCCTTGCGGCCAGCCAGTGTCTGAAGAACTGCTTCGTCATTTCGCCACGCCGTGCCTGGTGTCCGCCGCAGATGACAAGGAACGCCCGCTCGAGTCCGTCCTTACCTATTCGCGCTTCGACCTGCCGCATGGCCCGTGCGAGAACGTCGAGTTCCGCCGTCGCGGCGTTGCGGGCAATTTGCTCGAGTGCCGGACGCACGCATTCCCGATACCGGGCGACGTGTTCCGCGCGCTTTTGTTTTTCCGTATCGATCTTTCGGAGCAACTCTCTGGTACCGTCGACGATTACGGCCGCAACGCCATCAACTCCCGAATCGTGCAGGCTCTCCAGCGCCTCGTCTATCAGCGCGCGATCAGCGCAGGTTTCGCTCTCGTCCGTCGCGAGCATCGCAACGAGCGGCGCGATATGCGAGAGTTGTTTCAGGATATTGTAATCGGCGGTATCGAGGTCGAAACGCTCCGGTCCCGCGGGGCCGATCAACAGCATCGCCTCCTCGGAAAGGCGGACGATGACAGGCGGGTCCCCGCGCCGGAGCTCCTGGATCGTGCCTTCCTTGCGCCGGCGGTAGGCGGTACTGAAGGCATCCTGCAACTCGGCGAGACTACGGTTGCGCCGGTCGCGCTCGTTTTCTTCGGCAGTCATGCGCGCGAGCGTCCTGGATGCTGCGGCTCGGTCATTCCTGCAGTATATACAGTGCCCGGTGTGGCACGATACGGGGCACCCGTCGCATGACGGTTGGCCAGAACTGATCGTTGCCCGTCAGCTTGCTGGTATTCCTCGGTGCCGGGGTCGCGATTGCCATCGGCGGCGTGCGCCGGGAAGTGATGATAAGTGCTGTGACTGCCGCACAGCTCGACTATCGATGAGGTGCGGAGTGCGACGTTCGATCGAACAACCAGGGACGGCAAATGAAGACATCGCCTGGCTCCGCCGTTACGCATGGTTGCTCGACAGTAGCGTTCGATTGCCTTTCGGCCGGACTATCGGCATTGGCAGCCTGCTGGGGGTGGTGCCGTTCATCGGCGATGCCCTCGGCGCGGGACTGGCCGCCATCGTCGTGCTGAGGGCCCGGCAGCTCGGGGTATCGAATGCGGTACAAATCAGGATGCTGGCGAACATTGCGGCGGATACGCTGATCGGTGCCGTCCCGCTGGCTGGGGACCTGTTCGACTTCGCATTCAAGGCGAACCAGCGCAACGTCGAATTGTTGGGCGACTGGGCCCGTAACCACGAGGCTACCAGTCGCCGCAGCCGGCGGTTCCTGCTTGCCGCCGTCGCGGTTTTCGTCGCGACGGTCGTTATCGCGCTCTCCATCATCGTGCTGCTTCTCAAGGCGCTGTTGGGACTGCTCGGCTGAATGGTGGATCACTTGCGATGCTGCAACCGGACAGGAAATTCATACTCGCTACACCCATCGCCCGCGGACTTCGCTACTATGGGCTTGCTCGGCTGGTATCGCGGTTCGGCGACGACGCAGGAGACCGCTGGGAACGCAACCAACGGCTCGCCAGTGCAGTCGCGGCGGGGATACTGGCGGCGGTGATCCTGACAACCCGTTATCTTGCTGAGCTGGTCATGTGAGTACCAGGGGACAAAGACTGATTCCAATGAAGCTGCCGATTACGAAAAACTTCTGTGTGCTTCTCGTTGGCGCCGCCCTCCTGGCAGCCTGTTCCTCGACGTATTACCGGGCCCTCGAGTCCGTGGGTATCGAAAAACGTGACGTGCTCGTGGATCGCGTCGACGATGCGCGTGACGCACAGTCATCGGCGAAAGACCAGTTCGCTTCCGCCCTGGAAGCGTATCGCAGCGTCGTAGAGGTTGACGCCGGCAATCTCGAGAAAGTGTACGACCGGCTGGACTCGGAATATCAGCGCAGTGAACGCAGGGCGGAAGCGGTATCCGAACGAATCGATTCCGTCGAGAGCGTGGCCGATGACCTGTTCGACGAGTGGCAGCAGGAGTTGGGCGAGTACTCGGATGTCGAACTCCGGCGACGCAGCGAAGCATTGCTCAATGCTACCCGGGCGGAATACGACGCGCTGCTGGCCGCCATGCGAAAAGCAGAACAATCGATGACGCCCGTGCTGGCATTGTTTAAGGACCAGGTGCTGTTCCTCCGTCACAATCTCAACGCCCGCGCGATCGGATCCCTGCGTACCGAGCTGGACCGTATCGAGCGCGCCACGACGACGCTGATTGCAGACGTAGACCGCGCGATCGTGGAGGCGGATCGTTTCATTCAATCCATGGACGAGGTGTGACTGCCGGCGCGTACAGCCGGTTGCCTTTACGGGAATGAAAAGCGCAGACACGCTGCTCCTCATCAATCGCTCGAGTGGAAGTGCGGGGCAGATCGACGCTGCCTGCGTGCAGGATGTCCTCGACCGCGGTCAGATGAAGGTCGTTTCGCGTGCCGCCGACAGCTTCCCGGAACTCAAAGAAATGGCGAAGGAGGCCATGTCTCCGGCCATACGGCACCTGGTAATCGCAGGCGGTGACGGTACGGTATCCGGCTTTTTGCCACTGGCGCTCGAATCCGAGCTGACTTACGGCGTCATTCCCTGCGGCACGGCAAACGACTTCGCCACGAGCCTCGGTTTCGACACCGAGTCGATCGAGGATGCGGCCGCTCGGCTGGTATCCGGCACCGTCGGGCACATCGACGTCGGCCGGGTCAACGGCGTTCCGTTTTTGAATGCGGTGGGAATCGGCCTGGGCAGCCAAATCACGAACGAACTCGATGATGAGGAAAAGCAGAATCTGGGAGTGCTCGCGTACGGCAAGAAACTGTGGGAAGCCGTAAACGACCGTCACGATCAACTTTCGCTGACGCTGAGCTGCGACGGTGAAACGCACCGCGAAAAGGTATTGCAGATCACCGTTACCAACGGCATCCGCTATGGGGGCGGGATGATGGCGCCGGACGGCGCCGCTCTCGATGACGGACGCCTGCACGTTGTCACGATTGATCCGGGCCGGCTCCTGCTCCTGATCGGCCTGCTGCCCCGATTCCTGACCGGCCGGCTCCGCGGTACGAGCCGTGTAAACGTACGTCAGGGCAAAAAAATTCACATCGACGTGCACAAGACGATCGACGTTACCGCGGACGGCGAAATCGTCACCGATACGCCTTGCGAACTGTCGGTCGAACCTCGCGCCTTACGGGTACTGCTCCCGGCTGACGCAGCCGGCGGATAAGGGCTGCCTCCACGCGACTTACCGCGGCACACTTCTCCGGTAGTCTTCGGTCGCTGCGTTTTCGGCTGCGCCGGAGTCGCGTCCCGGCAGCGCCGAAGCCGGCTTGGGTATCACACGATAGAAGGCTTCCATGATCGAGTAGAGACCGAAGGCGATCAGCCCCAGCGCCACGATACCGAGCAGCCAGGAACCGTAGGGCTGTTGCTGCAGCGTTCCTAGCGTCTCGCCTAGTGATTTTGCCTCTTCCGGCTGTGCCTGCCAGGCAGCAGCAATGAAAAAGCCGCCGATGATGACAAAAACGACGCCACGAGCGACAAGGCCGAAAATCGCGATCGGACGGCCGATCTTCATTTTTTGTTCGTCCATGTCGAGGTAGCGCTCGAATTTTGTGTCCTTCGCCTTGATCGTATGAGCGACGCCGACGCCGATGACAACGGCGCCGAGGATTCCGACGAGCCATTGCCCATATGGCTGCGACAATAGTGTTGCCGTCCAGGTCTCGGCCGAATTTCTCCCGGCCCCGCCGCTGCCGCTCCCGCCACTGCCGACGCCGAGTAGCGTGAGCGCGTAAATAGCGAGTGCGCTATGCGTCAGAGCGCTGACGAAAAGACCGGCTCGGATTGCGATGCCTTTTGCATCGGTACCGTGGTCATCTGCGTCGTAGATTGCCTGGGTGAATCGCCAGATCGCATATCCGATCAGCCCGGCGGCGATCAGTGCAACGATAAACTGGCCCCACGGCTGAGACATCATCTCGCGAATCGCGCCTTTCGAACCGGTCGTTCCCCCGCCAGTGGCAAATGCCGCATGTACGGCGAGGCCGCCGATGACCAGGTAAACGACGCCCCGTGCTGCGTATCCCGCGCGCGCCAGAATCGTAAGTGCGTCTCTTGTCATATCTGCGCCTCGCTCGGGAGCTTCTGAAATTGTTGCGCTAGTTTAGTACCAGAAAGCAAGCTTCATGCCATCGGGCGACCGAGTCGGTGGCGGGGAGGTGACCAGCCGAATTGCGGTACGGTGGGCAATTCCGAGCCTCGATCGGTAGAAATTACCCGTTCGCAGGCGCCCCGCCCGCCGGGAGGGCCGGTTGCGACCGGTGCATAGCCAACGGCACGCTTCTTGCTGCGCTCTTCCCTGTTGCAGGAATTTCCGCCCATTTCGGACGAGAGTTGGTATCGACGTACTGGATCAGAACTGGATGGGGCAAGACGAGATACTCGTCAGTGTCGCCATCGCGGCGGTGCTCGGCGGGATCGAGGGACTGACCACGGCTGCGTCGCTGCTGGTCGTCGCTGCAACCGGGGTGGCGGTCGCGGTCGATCAGTTGATGATCGCGGGTGGCGGAACGCTACTGGCACTCGCTATTCTTCGCGTTGCCATGTACCTCAAACAGTGCGGCAGCAGCAACGATGACAGGATCGGGTGACAGGCGCGTAATTCCGCATCGCCGGACCGGCGAGGATGACTTGTTGCGCGGAATAATCGTGCAGCAGTACGCCCCTCCGTGCGTTCTGCTGCGGGCGGACGGCAGTATCAGGTCGGTCCACGGTGCCGTCGAGAACTACCTGGACCTGTCATCTGCAGGATCCCCCGCGTACCTGACGGCGGCGCTGGTTCCCGGATCGAAAGACGCCATCCTCGATACCTTCGAGACCACGGTCCGCACGCACGCACCGGCTGCTCACAGCATTACTCGTCTCGATGGCGACGGGCGCAGGGTCTCGGTGGACATACAGGCCCAGCCGGTCGCCGGCGGCAGCCGGGAAGGAAAGTACTACCTGCTGAGCTTCGTCGAACTGCCGGCAGCTTCCGAACGGCAAACGCAAAGGCGGGGCCGGGCCGTCGCTGCCAATGAGCCGACCGGGCTCGAAGAAGCGCGACAATTGCTGTCGATGCGGCGACGACAGCAGGCGGCGGTCGCCAGATTCGCGGCCCTGGCACGCACGGAATCCTCGGCAGACGAACTGCTCGACCATATTTCGGAAGAGATCTCGCAGGTCCTCGGTGTTGATTTCGTCGAAATCCTGGAGTACGACACGGCAACTGAAACATGCCTGATGGTGGCCGGATCGGGATGGCCGCACGGCGTAGTGGGCCGCACGCGGAAGCCTGCCAATCTCGACTCGCTGGCAGGATACACGCTGTGTTCGAAGAGGGCGGTCATCGTTTCAGATTTCGAAGAGGAAAAGCGTTTCAGTGCTCCCTTCCTCCGGGAGCACGGTGTCGTCAGTGGTGTGAGTGTCCCTATCGGCCCGGATAGCGAGCCCTGGGGTGTACTCGGCGTACAGTCGAAGCGGGGGGTGGCATTCACCTGGGACGATGCCAACTTCCTGCTGGCAACGGCGACGCTGTTGTGGTCCGTAATACAGCGTGAATTCATACAGAGCGAACTCCGCGGCGAGCAGATGCGGACGCACGCGCTGATCAGCAACACCGCTGCTTTCGCATGGATGAAGGATACTGAAGGTCGATACGCCTACGTGAGTCCCAATTTCGAAAAGGAGTTCGGTATCCCGGCTGCCGACTGGATCGGCATGACCGATCGGCAGCTATTGCCTGCCGAACTGGCCGATAAGCTCCAACAACACGACCGTGCCGCACTCGAAGCTGACGCAGCCAAAGAATTCGTCGAGGCGCTGCCGAATTCGGACGGTGGGATGTCGACATTCCTGGTGAGCAAGTTCCCGTTTACGGACGCCCGAGGGGGGCGATATGTCGGCGGCGTTGCGGTGGATATCAGCGAGCGCGCAGAAGCCGAGCGAGAGCTCGAGCGCAGCCGGGCGGAACTCCAGCAACTGATCGATTCGGCGACGATCGGAATTGCATTCGCAACCGCCGACGGGCATGTGCTGAAGGCGAACGATGCGATGCTCGATATCTTCAGTGTTTCCCGTGCCGCGTTCGAGCGGCCGGGCGAGGATTCGCGAGACACGGTTCTGCCGCTGGATCGGCAGTTTGCCGAAGTCATGAACCGGCTAGGCCAGTCCTCGGGTTCCGAAGTCGTGGAGATCAGGCGGAGAGATGCCGCTAACGACGACGTCTGGGTGCTCGCCAGCGCAAAACCGTCGTTGACGGACGATAACGTCTACGTCGTCTTTGTCGTCGATATCACGCCACAGAAAAAAGCGGAACTCGCGCTTGCAGCGAGTGAGAAGAGATTCCGGTTCGCCGCCGATACCGCGGAATTCGGGACGTACTTTGCCGATCTGGATCGGGGTGACATCGTATGGTCACCGGAGACCGCGAAATTGTTCGGGCGAGAGAAGTCCGAGGAGTTGACGACTCCCATAGGGGAGGCGCCTGAATTCGTCCTGGAGCGGGATCGGTCTCGCCTGGCGAGGAAGATCAGGGAAAGCCTCGACCCTTGTGGCTCCGGCCGCCTGAAAGTCGAGTTTCGGGTCGTTCGGCCGAGTGGTGCACAACGCTGGCTCGTGGTAAAGGGCCGCACGGTGTTCGGCGACGGGGAATCTGCGAGCCGGCCCCTGCGCATGGCCGGGTTCGTTCACGACATCACGCAGCAGAAACGGCTGGAAAAGCAGCTTCGTTCTGCGCGCACGGCGGCGGAAGCGGCGAATATCGCGAAGAGTCAGTTTCTCGCCAACATGAGTCACGAGATCCGTACACCAATGACCTCCATACTCGGTTTCGCGGAGATCCTCAGCAAGAGGCTCGATGGCACTGAGGAAAAGAACTTCGTCGAAAAGATTCATGAGAACGGCGTTTATCTCTGCAACATTATCGATGATGTGCTCGACCTGTCCAAGATCGAGGCCGGGAAGATCCTCGCGGAGCACCGTGAATGCGACATCGCATCGGTAGTTGCACAAGTTTTCTACTCGATGGAACCCAGTGCCCGGCACAAGGATATCGAATTGGAATTGCGGTTCGACGGCGCGATGCCACGCCGTATCGTGAGCGATCCGATCATGATCCGGCAGATTCTGCTGAATATCGTGGGAAACGCGGTCAAGTACACCTCGCAAGGTGCTGTCACGATCACGGTAGGCGGTTCGCGGGCAGCATCAGAGATACGATTCGGCGTGCGCGATAGCGGGCCCGGCATCGACAAGTCGCGCTTGCAACGGGTCTTCGAGCCATTCGAGCAGGGCGCTATATCCGGCGGCTCAAACACGGACGGCACGGGCCTTGGCCTGTCAATCAGCAAGCGCCTGATCGAAGCACTCGGCGGCGCTCTGACAGTCGAGAGCCGACCCGGTGAGGGCTCACTTTTCAGCATCACCCTGCCAACCGGGCCCCTCGAGGATACGGAATGGCTCAGCTCGCCCGGCGCGGTACTTGCGGAATATGAAGCCCTGGACAGCACGGGCAGCTTTCGCCTGCCGAATTTCACAGGTCATACATTGGTGGTGGATGACAATGAGGACATTCGCTATCTGGTCACGGACGCGATTTGCGCAGCGGGGGGGACGGTGACGA
>JARRMH010000093.1:0-14674 GCA_037386205.1 Woeseiaceae bacterium
ATGAGCCCGACAGCGACGAACCTCAGGGCGCTGACCAGCCAGCGCGGCAGTATCACGAGACGCATGTCCTGTTCCGCGTCCACCGGGCCGCTCCAGTCGAGCCGATACGTATTCCAGCGCCACGACGGTATCCCGGGACCCGCCTGGACAATCGCGTTGGGCGCGTAGCGGCTGAAGGACTCGCGCGTGCGCGCGGTGGCTGTGACGACGATTTCTTCGACCGCAGCGGCCGGGACAGGTAACGACCGCGCGTCCTCCGATTCCGTCATCATCGCCTTTTCCCCGCCGGCACGCGGTGCCGCCGGTTCTGTCTGCAAGGCGTCGGTTCTGTGCCTGTCGACGAGATCGTAGGCATCGACCTGCGGTTCGAGCTGCGGGTAAATGGCGATGCGCACCTGGCTGGCGACGAACGGCACGAGCGCTACGATGAGCAGGGCTACGCTCAGCAACTGGTAGGCTTTGACCGCCCGGAACAGGCGACCCTCAGGGGCCACGCGCAATACGGCAATGGCCACAAGGAGATTCAGCCACAACCATGTCGGTGCGAGCGGTTCATGAAAGCTGAGACCGAGTGCCAGCAGGGCGACGATGCCCGCGAGCGGCCCGAAGAGTCGCCAGGCGGCAATCGTGATCACGAGGACCAGGAAGAAGTCCAGCAACGCCCACCGGTCCACCCAGCTTCCCGGTGCCCGGTCGGCGCCGGGTGCGGCCAGCAGCTTGTGCCCCGGCGGCACATTGAGTTCCGCCGTGACCCGGGTGAAGCGCGTATCCCATCCCGTCACCGGCATGCTGCTGCGGGTGGCCGCACGACCGAGCGCGTCGAGATCGACGTCGGTGCGGCGCACCTCGACGCCCGTCTCGCCCGCGGCCGGGCCCGCCGTCACAAGAAGGTTGTCACCGCCTTCGCGTGCGGCGAGTAACCCGTACGGCGGCACCATATCAAGCCGCCATGCGGTGAGCATCTCGCCCCGGATCAGGTCCCGCACGAGAAACCCGCTGCCCTCGAAGTCGAGCCAGAAGGTTCGCTCGAGCGCAAGGTCGTTGCTCGCCGAGATTCGGCCGCGACTGCGTTCCGTGATCGAGAACGTCTGGCCGGACGCCACGCGGAACGCCGGCAGTGTCTGCCACGCCGGCGGAACCCCGGCCCGTACCGGATCGACGGGTGGCAATCCTTCTGCAGCGGTCACACGCAGGCGGTCATTGGCCGCATAACTCCACACCTCGGTGTCGGGCAGGTCCTTGCCGGGAGCTGGCGATACGATCTCGTCCAGCACGGCCGGACCGCGCGCCACGAGTTCGATGACCCAGCGTCCCGGCCGCACCTGCAGGTGCAGGCGGCCATCGGCTTCGACACGCGCGGGCAGCGGACTCTGCAGTCCGAGCGGTACGAAACCCTGCGGCAGAAGCGGCCCGATGACTTCCTCGCGAAGACCGCCTGACACATCGATCGACAGATGCGTTACCAGGCGCGTCGGGATATCGTCGGCGACCCGCCGGTATACGTCGATGGTCAGGGCGTCGGCTGCACGGGTGTCGGTCTTGCGTTCGCCCAGGTAGACGCCGTTGCGATTGATCTCCGGACGTTCGACCTCCTTGCCATCGACCGTCAGTGAGACCAGGCCGCTCCGGCCGGGTAGCGACAGCACTGCCGGACGCTCATCCCAGGCAAAACGCCCCTCGATGCGCCAGTTGCCGGGCGCGAGCCGCACGCTCGGCACGCCATTACGCTCAATGACCTCGATGGCGCGCCCGTTGGCAGTCACCCGGTCGGGCCAGTGCTCAGCGCTCCCGGGCAGGCCGACCCACGCTTCGTCGGCATAGAGTGTCCACTGCATTGAGAAGCTTGCGTCCGACGCAGTGGCGGCAAGCTCGAGGCGTCCCGGCCAGCTGCAGACGAAGTCGTCGCGATTGCCGGCGGTGCGATCGAAGTAGAACGGGCACTCCCGCCAGGTCTGGCCCTCAAGTACCCATTGTTGCCAACCCTCGAGTTCCTCGGGAATGAAGTCCTGGGCAAACAACAGCGTCGGCGCTAACGCCAACGCGACTGCCACCACCCTTGCTTGATCGAACATCGTGCCTCCCGTGGCCGTGCGTGCCGGTACTATACGCCAACGCAACGTGCCGTGGCTCAGGGTTAAGCAGCGTCTTTCCGGTCAGTAGTGAGGCGGTCGCTCATCGCCCTGATTCGTCGTCGCCTCGCTCTCTCCGAGCGCCCGCACTCGTTCGATCAGTGAGCGGCAGAGCTCCTCCACCTGCATCAGCCTCGCCTGTTGTGACGTAACGACGTCATTCAGTTCGTTCAGCATCTGGTCCTGGTGCGCCAGCCTGAATTCAAGTTCCATAAAGCGTTCTTCACTCATGGCAGCCCCCTGTCCGCCTTGCCGTTATCGGGTAGGATACACGCCCGAATCACGGATCCACATATGTCTCTGCTGCGCTTCGACGACGTCTCTCTCGAATTTGCCGACCTTGTCATTCTTCGCTCTGCCGAGCTGTCGATCGAAACCGGCGAGCGCGTTTGCCTGATCGGCCGCAACGGTGCCGGCAAGTCGACGACATTGCGGCTGATCACTGGCGAACTCGAACCGGACAGCGGAGAGATCGTCGTGCCTCACGGGCTGATCGTGAGCCAGCTCGAACAGACCCTGCCGGAAGCGATGGACCTTCCCGTGATCGACGTCATCCGCAGCGGTCTGACGCAGGTCGAGGCGCTGCTCGCGGAGTATGCACGCAAGTCGAAACTCGACCTCGACGAACAGGGTCTGCACGAGCTCGAGGAGCTGCATTCGCGCATCGACGCTCATGACGGCTGGCACCTCGACCAGCGCGTCGCAACGACAATCACCGAACTCAATCTGCCGGCAGACAAGAAGATGAACCAGCTGTCGGGTGGCTGGCGCCGGCGCGTGGCACTCGCAAAAGCGCTCGTGCAGAAGCCGGACCTGCTGTTGCTCGACGAGCCGACCAACCACCTCGATATCGCGACGATTCGCTGGCTCGAGGATCGCGTCTACAGCTACCCGGGGGCCGTTCTTTTCATCACCCACGACCGGGCGTTCCTGCAGCGCCTCGCGACGCGGATCGTCGAAATCGATCGCGGCAAGCTCACCAGCTGGCCCGGCGATTACGACAACTACCTGAGACGCAAGGAAAAGGCGCTCGAGGACGAGGCCGTCGCCGAGGAAAAATTCGACAAGAAACTGGCCGAGGAGGAAGCCTGGATTCGTCAGGGCATCAAGGCGCGGCGCACTCGCAACGAGGGACGGGTCCGCGCATTGCTGCAGATGCGCGCGGAGCGCGAGGAGCGAATCGGGCGCGAGGCGACGGCCCGCATTCATATCGAAGAAGCCGAACAATCCGGTCGCAAGGTCATTCGCGCGCGTAACGTAAGTTATGCATACGGTGACGAAGAGGTCATCCGCGATTTCTCGATCAAGGTCATGCGCGGCGATCGTATTGGCCTTATCGGCAACAATGGTGTCGGCAAGACGACGTTATTGCGCCTCCTGCTGGGCGAACTCGAACCGGATACCGGTACCCTCAAACTGGGCACCGGGCTCGAGGTCGGCTACTTCGACCAGCTTCGCCAGGAGCTGGACCTCGAGAAATCCGTTGCCTACAACGTCGGCGAAGGTCGAACGTACATTCGCCTTAACGGCAAGGACCGGCACGTCGTCGGGTATCTGAAAGGCTTCCTGTTCAGTCCGAAGCGTTCGATGATGCCGGTCAAGGCGCTTTCCGGCGGCGAGAGAAACCGCGTGATACTCGCCAAGCTGTTCACGCGGCCTGCGAACCTGCTGGTGCTCGACGAACCGACCAACGACCTCGACATCGAAACGCTGGAAGTGCTCGAGCAGAAACTGTGCGAATACACGGGTACGCTCATCATCGTCAGCCACGATCGGGAATTCCTCGACAATGTCGTCACGAGCGTGATTGTTTTCGAACAGGACGGCAAAATCCAGGAATACGTCGGCGGCTACAGCGACTGGGCGCGCCGCGGTCACAGCCTCGCGGTCACGGATAATCCGTACGAAGAGGAACGCAAGAAGCGGGAGGCGAGCGAGCGTCGCAGGAATCGCAAGCCGAGCAAGCTCAGTTACATGGATCAACGCGAGCTCGATTCCCTGCCGGGCGAAATCGAGCAGCTCGAGCACGAGGTCGCGGCGCTGCAGCAAGCCATCGCTGCACCCGATTTCTACACACAGGATGCCGACTACGTCCGCGATGAGCTCAACAGGCTCAGTGAAACGGAGCAGCGGCTCGAAGAACGCATCGAGCGCTGGGGTGAACTCGAGACGCTGCAGGAGAAACTGCAGAAGTAGTTGTCGATGGCCGAGACGAAAAGGCGCTCGACGGCGACACCGGCCAGGCCCTCGTGCCGAGTGAGGCGCCGGACGCTGTCGCTACTGCACTTTGCCGCGCCGTATCAGAAAGACGCACTGGTCCGCCATCTTCGCGTCGGGCGGATAGTCCGTGACAACGAAGCCGAGGTCGCGATAGCAGCGGTACGCCGGCACGTTGTCCCGGTACACGAACAACGAATACTCCTCATAGGCATGTCGCTCGTCGAGCGAGGCAATAATCATGCGGATGAGCTGCCGGCCGGCCCCGCGGCGGCGCCGTGTCGGGTTGGCTATCAGACGAGCCAGGTGTCCGCGGCCGGCCCGTTCGTAGGACTGGCCGAACGCGGCCAGCCTCCCCGCCCGGTCGCGTAACGCGTAGCTGTCCATGCGATCGACCTGGCAGTCCTCGCGAAACGTGGCGGGCGTGAACGGAAAGCGGAAACCGGGCCCGCCCCAGAGGTCGACTGAACGGGCATCCGGAAACCACGTCATCATCTCGTCGATATCCGCATCCGATGCCGTCTCGAGGACCCAGCCCGCGTCGTGCAGGGAGCGCATCCTCAGTCGCGGTGCGCTGGCAGCGTGAAATAAAGGACCAGGCAGCCCACGATTGCGGACAACAGCGAGCCGAGATCGATACCGGCGTTGGCGAAGGCAAAAAGCGCCGCCACTGCCGCGGCCATGAGGACAATGCCACCAGCGGACTCGATACCAAGAAAGTGCCTGATGGTCGCCTGCATGTGAATTCGTCCGCTTCTAGTCGCCGGGCATCGTCTCGGAAAAATACCGGTCGAATGCCCGGTGCACCGTATCCCCTGCGATGCCCAGTCCCGCCATCGCCCGCTTGAATTGCTGCATTTCCGCAAATTCCCGGCGTCCGTCGGCTGCCACGACCTTGAGCCCCATCAGCGCGATATCTTCCTTTTCGTTTTCCGACAGGGTCTTGCCGAGTTCCGCCAGCAGACGTGGCAGCGAAGGCTTGTCGATCATCTCCGACATGGCGTAGGTGATCAGTTCGAGAGACTCGGGGCCCTGCATGTGGAAGTGCTCTTCGATGAGTTCGATGATCTTGCTCGATTCCTCGGGCTCGATCCTGCCGCTGCCGCGCGCAACGAAGACCAGCAGCGCGGCGACGAGAAAGCGGGAATCATAGGTCTGCTCCCCTTCGCGCGTCTCGACGACCAGCGTCGTGCCTTCCAGTCGTGACCCCAGAATCTCGCTAGCCATTGTGAATCACCAGGTCTCGTATTCACGCCGCATGAATTTGACAGACTCGTTGATCAGTTCTTCGAGCACGTCTTCCTCAACGTCGGACAATCGCTTGATGTACAGGCAGGATTTGCCCGTCTGGTACTTGCCGAGTTTCTTCATCAGGGCATCGAAGCGCGCGAAACCGGGCATGATATAGACGGTCAGCGCCTGCTTGCGCGGCGAAAACCCGGTAACCATGAAGTCACCTTCGCGGCCACTGTCGTATTTGTAGTGATAGGTCCCGAAGCCGACAATGCTGCTGCCCCACATCTTCGCCCGCTTGCCGGTCGCCTTGCGCATCATGGCGGCAACCTTGCGGGCGTCGACTCGCCTGCGCGGATCGTCGACCGACTTCAGGAAATCGGTGACGCTGGCGCGGGTCGGTCTGGTCTTGTTCTCGGCCACGGTGCCCACTACTTGTGTGAGGTACCGAACAGCCTGTCGCCGGCGTCGCCGAGGCCCGGAACGATATATTTCTGTTCATTGAGCTGGTCGTCGATGGCGGCAGCGTAGATCGCAACGTCCGGATGCGCCGTTTCGACTGTCTCGATACCTTCCGGGCACGTCACGATACAGACGACGACGATATCCTCTGCACCGTTGGCCTTGAGCAGGTCCAGCGCCGCTGCCGTCGATCCGCCGGTGGCGAGCATCGGATCGATCACGATGCAGGTACCGCCCTTTACTTGCGGCGGGAACCGTTCGTAGTACGTCACCGGCATCTTCGTTTCTTCATCCCGGTACAGGCCCACGAAACCGACGCGCGCCGTCGGCACGAGTTCGAGAATACCGTCGAGCATGCCGACCCCGGCGCGCAGGATCGGTATGACGACGAGATCGGTGTCAATCATTTGGCACCGGGCGGTCGCCACCGGAGTCTCGACCATCACTTCGCGTGTCCTGATGTTCTTCAGCGCCTCGTAGCAGATGAACTGGGTAATTTCCTTCGAGAGTTCCCGAAAACGCTTGTGACCGGTTTCGACATCACGCAAGATCGCCAGCTTGTGTTGTACGCAGGGGTGGTCTATCAAAACGGCCATGACTTGCGCTCCGTTACTCGGCGGATTCCGACCACAGGGCGAACTCGGTCCCGGCGGGGTCGATGAAATGAAAGCGCCGCCCGCCCGGGAACGAGAAAATATCCTGGCTGATCCTGCCGCCGAGCTCCCGCACCCGCTCGACGTCACGCTCGAGATCGTCGCTGTACAAGACGAGCAGGACGCCGCCTTGTGTTGCAGCATCTTCTGCCTTGCGGATGCCGCCGTTGAGCCGACCATCGTTGAAGCTCAGGTAGTCGTCGCCCCACTCCTTGAAACTCCAGCCGAACATGGCTTCGAGAAACGCCCGCGACCTGGCGACGTCGGTCACCGGGATCTCGACGTAGTCAATACGGTTTTCAGACGTCATCACTATGCCGGCCGGTGCGGGCCGCATTCAGCGCCGCCCTCGACAGGCTGCGTCGGCCCCAATGGGTTTCGAGACGCTACGGTCAACCGAATGTGGCAGCAACCCAGACACCGATATAGTGCGACAAGACAATTACAACTATCGCGATCCCGAGGTGCTCTCCGATGATGAACAGCGGCCGCTCCTCCTGTGATTTCGCCAGGAAGTAACTCAGCACGACAATCACGAACAGGCCCCAGATTACCGACGCCACAACGGCAGGGCCAAGAGGCAACAGCAACAAAGGAACGGTGAAACTGATCGAAAAAACGAATTTCGTCAGGAAAGTCATGACCGTGGCCGACCAGACGTGACTGTGGTCCGTTTCCGGATCGGCTTCTTCCGCAAGGTGAATGCCGAGCGCATCCGACATCGCGTCGGCTACGGCGATTACCAGGATTCCGCCAAGCACGGCGATGATCGACCGGGTCCCTGAATTGAGGCCGACGATCAGGCCGATCGTCGTTATCACACCCGACGTGGCGCCAAAAAACAGGCCCGTGCGGGCCCCGTCGCTGCTGAAGAAACCCATTGCGCTAGTGTCCCAATGCCCGGCTGTAGAGGCAAACCTCGTGCTCGTCCCCGGGCATTGTGATCATCCGGCTGAACGAGAGCCCGAGTTTCTCCAGGAGCCTGATCGACGGCTTGTTGGCCGGAGAGACGATACCGGTGAGTCTCTCGAGACACAGTTCGTCCCGCGCGTGGTCGAGAACAGCCATCGCCGCCTCGGCGGCCAGCCCTTTGCCACAGTATTCGGGCAACAGCGCGAACCCGATGTCGGGATGGTCGAGGTTGTCCCGCTGGAACAGGCCGCAGATGCCGACTCTTGTTTCATCCGACTTCCGGACCATGGCATAGGGCCCGAAACCATGGTCGGCATAGAGTCGCAATGCGCCCGAGCGAGCCGCATCGCGCGCCTGCTCGAGCGTCCGAACGCCCCGATCGCCGACATTGCGCACGAAGGCAGGATCGTTCCAGATCGCAAGCAACAGATCGGCATCGTCCAGCGTAATGCGCCGCAAAAAGAGCCGCGGAGTTTCCAGGCGCCATCCCATGGTTATTCCTTGCGCGACCAGCGCGAGAACAGGAATTGCTGCGGTGCGCCCCAGGGCGTCTTGTGCATATCGATTTCGCTCTCTTTCAATTCGAACCCGGGCCCGAGTAACTCCGCCATCCTGTCGATCGAATATCGGCGAACGGCGAGGCCGCTGCACTTTTCCGGACCATCGGGGCCGAAGGTCCCGAGGACCAGTTGGCCACCCGGCGCCAGCGCATGCTCCAGGACTTCGACGTAGCGCCGTCGGTCATCCGCCGACGTAAGAAAGTGCAGGACCGCGCGATCGTGCCACAAATCATAGGATCGGTGCGGCGCGAACGACGTAATATCACCCACCTCCCATTGAACGCGCGATGCGCGACTACCGAGCCGCGTGCGCGCCTGTTCCAGCGCATGTGCGGAGATATCGAGCACGGTCAGATCGCCAAAGCCGCGCTCAAGAAGATGATCGACCAGCGTCGAGGCACCACCGCCGACATCGATGAGCGCGTGGTCGGGCCGGGCCCCGGCAGCAATGATGAGTCGTAGCGACGCCTCGGGAATCTCCTGGTACCACGAAACTTGCGCAAACGGCTTCTCGGCGTACACGTCCTCCCAGTGCTGCCGGCGTTCGCTAATCACAACAGCAACTCCCAGTACCCGACGTCGACCCAGCGGTCCTGCTTGCGGCCGACCTCCCGGAAGATCCCGATGGGGCGAAAGCCGAGGCGCTCGTGGAGGCGCACGCTCTGCTCGTTCGGCAGGGAAATGCCGGCGATCACCGCGTGTACGCGGCACTTTCCAAGTTCGTCGATGAGGCCGGCATACAAGCGCCTGCCGAGACCGCGCGAGGTCGAGTCCGGATCGAGGTAGATCGTGGATTCGACCGAGTAGCGATACGCTTCGCGGCCCTTCCAGGGCCCCGCATACGCGTAACCCCTGACTGTGCCGCCTTCGTCCGCCACCAGCCAGGGCAGGTCGCGCGCCGACGACCGGGCAAGTCGATGCACCATGTCGGCGGGCTCGACTGCTGTGATTTCGAAGGTGGCACAGGTATTCATCACGTAATAATTGTAGATACGCGCCAGCGCCGCGGCGTCGGATTCCAGCGCCAGCCGGATTTCGATATTCATATCGTTA
Source organism: Woeseiaceae bacterium (assembly GCA_037386205.1). Classification (GTDB taxonomy): domain Bacteria; phylum Pseudomonadota; class Gammaproteobacteria; order Steroidobacterales; family Woeseiaceae; genus UBA1847. Next base: position 9,220 of record JARRMH010000093.1, read on the forward strand.
CCGGGCGCTGGCAACTGGCGGACTCGACACCGGCATTGCTGGCACGGGTCCCGGTCCGCGTCAGATGCCCATACGGACCAGCGTGTCGATGACTTCCCGCATCACGCGCTCGGCCGTCGGGTACCGAGTGGCAAACCCGGCCTCGAGTTCCTTGGCGCGGTCGACGACTGCATTGACGTCGGCGTCCTTGTCGATGGCGTTGTGGATATCGTCATCGAGATCGCCGATGAGTTTGTCGAGGTCTGCGTCGATGTCCGTGTTGTCGAGTTCCTGTCGCAGCTGCGTCAGTAATTCCCGGATTCGTTCTTTGCTCATGATCCCTGCCCCAGCGTTCGTATGCCCACCGCTTCGCGGATCTGCTCGAGGTACGGGGCAGACAGCTCGCGCGCCCGCTCGGCACCCTTTTTGAGTTCTGCCTCGACGACCGCCGGATCGGCAATCAGCCTCTCGTACTCCTCGCGCGCAGGCTTGATGTGATCGTTAATATACTCGAACAGCCGCTGTTTCATCTCGCCCCACGCGATGCCCGCGGCATAGGCTTTTTCGATCTCGGCTGTTTCGGCCGGCGTCGCGAACGCCTTGTAGATATCGAACAATGTGCTGTCGGACGGGTCCTTGGGCTCGCCGGGCTCGAGACTGTTGGTTTTGATCTTCATGATCAGCTTGCGCAGCTTTTTCTCGGGCGCAAACAGGGGAATCGTGTTGTTGTAGCTCTTCGACATCTTGCGGCCGTCGAGCCCTTTCAATACCGCCGTATTCTCGCCGATCACGGGTTCGGGCAGCACGAAGGTCTCGCCGTAGTTGTGATTGAAACGCTGCGCAATATCGCGCGCCATCTCCACGTGCTGCTTCTGGTCCTGCCCGACGGGTACCCGGGTCGACTTGAACATCAGGATATCGGCCGCCATCAGTATCGGGTAGCTGTAGAGCGCCATCGTAACGCCCTTGTCCGGATCCTTGTTGCCGCTGTCGAGATTCGCCTGCACGGACGCCTTGTAGGAATGCGCCCGGTTCATCAGGCCCTTGGCGGTCATGCCGTGGAGAATCCAGGTCAGTTCGGGGATCTCCGGAATATCGGATTGCCGGTAAAAGTACGCATGCCGGGTATCGAGTCCGAGCGCCAGCCAGGCAGCCGCGATCTCTAGCGTCGACTGCACGATACGGTCCGGGTCTTCGTTCTTGGCCAGCGAATGGTAGTCCGCAAGAAAATAGAAATGCCGCGTCGCGGTATCCCTGCTGGCCTCGATGCCGGGGCGGATGGCGCCCACGTAATTGCCGATGTGGGGCGTGCCGGTCGTCGTGATCCCGGTCAGGTATACGTCTTGCGTCATGCCTAGTAGCCGGCGGCCTGGCCGTCCTTTCTTACTTCCGACGCGCCATAATACACACCCTGCTCCGCGTCGAACATGATTGCCTGGTAGCCGCCGAAACCGCCGTCCGAGGGTCCGAGCGTGTGGCCCCGGCGTTCCAGCTCGACGCGAACCTCGTCGCTGAACCCGGTCTCGAGATGCACCACACCACCGTCGGTCATAACCTCGCCCGTGGGCTCCGACGAGCCCTTGTGATTGACCCGCGCCGCATCCCCCGCCTCCTGCAGGTTCATGCCGAAATCGACCATGTTGACGACGATCTGGGCGTGTCCCTGCGGCTGCATCGCGCCGCCCATGACGCCGAAACTCATCAGCGGCTTGCCGTCTTTCATGACGAACGCGGGGATGATCGTGTGGAACGGGCGTTTGCCGCCCGCGACGACGTTGGCGTGGTCTTCATCGAGCGCAAAGAGCTCTGCCCGGTTCTGCAGAACGAAGCCGAGTTCGCCCGGCGTCATGCCGGACCCCATGCCACGGTAGTTGCTCTGGATCAGCGACACCATGTTGCCGTCGGCATCCGCAACCGTCAGGTAGATCGTATCGCCGTCCTCGGGACCCGCCTCACCGGCCGGCAGCGTGCGCGACGCGCGCTCGGGCGATATCAACTCGCGGCGCTCGTCGGCATAGGCCTTCGAGATCAGTCGCTCCACCGGCACGTCAACGAATTCCATGTCGGCGTAATAGTGCGCCCGATCCTCGAACGCAAGCTTCTTGGCTTCGACGAGCGTATGGATGTAATCGGCACTGCCGAAACCCATCGCGGCGATGTCAAAGCCCTCGAGGATGTTCAGTATCTGGAGGGCGGCGATGCCCTGGCCGTTCGGCGGCAGCTCGTAGACGTCCCAGCCGCGGTAGTTGGTCGACACGGGCGTCACCCACTCGGACTCGTGCGCAGCCAGGTCCTCGTAGGTCAGCAATCCGCCCTGCTCTGCCATGTAGGCGTCGATGGCCCGTGCGATATCGCCTTTGTAGAACGCGTCGCGGCCCTTGTCGGCAATGGTTTCGTAGGTATTGGCGAGGCGCGGATTGCGAAAGATCTCGCCCTTTTTTGGCACCGAGCCGCCCGGCATGAACGTTGCGGCAAACCCCGGGTACTGACCGATGCGCCGCTCATTCAGGGCCATGTAATAGGCGATGACCTCCGAAACCGGGAAGCCCTCGCGCGCGTAGCGGATCGCCGGTGCGAGGATATCGCTCATCGGCAGCCGCCCGTAGCGCGCGTGCAGCTCGAACCAGCCGTCCACCGTACCCGGCACACTGACCGGCAGCGGGCCGAACTTGGGCACCCGGTCCATGCCGCGTTCGCGGAAGTAGTCGAGCGTCATGGCACGCGGCGCGCGGCCCGATGCATTGAGACCGGTCAACTCCTCATTTTCCGCATCCCAGACGATGGCGAACAGGTCACCGCCGATACCGCAACCGGTCGGCTCCATCAGGCCGAGGGCTGCGTTGGCGGCGATGGCCGCGTCGACGGCGCTGCCGCCGCGCTTGAGTATGTCGAGCGCGACCTGGGTCGCGAGCGGCTGGCTGGTCGCCGCCATGCCGTGCGGCGCAATGACTTCGGAGCGCGAGGCATGGGCACGCCCCGTGACCCGATCGTAGCCCGGCTCAGCGGCCACGACGGTAGTCCCGGATGCCAGGGTCGCCCAGATCAACAACCATTTGAATTGTTTCATCCTTTTCTCGAATGTGCAGTGCGATCGGACCATAATCGCACTCGCCGCCGACGCGAGCAACAGGGTATGATCCGGCAATGATGAGAGACTTCTCTGACAGCAATCCGGAACTCGGCGCGCTCTACGGTGCGCACCTCGACGAGATCCGGCAGCGCCACGACCGGGCGCTCGAGCAGGCCGGCGGCAGTCATGCCGTAATCTACTCCGGCAACCCCAAGCGGATGTTCCTCGATGACAACGACTACCCGTTCAAGGCCAACCCGCATTTCGTCAGCTGGGTGCCCCTGACGAATCTGCCGTTCTCCTACATCGTCTACACGCCCGGCGAGACGCCGGTCCTCGTCTATTACCAGCCGAGGGACTACTGGCATGTCGTGCCGGGGGCGCCGGGCGGCTACTGGACCCGCTATTTCGATATTCGCATCGTCCACACGCTCGACGACATCGCCGCGCACCTGCCGGAGAATCGCGAGAAGTGCATTGCGATCGGCGAGTTCGACGATCCATCGTCAGCGTGCGGCGTCGAACGGACGAATCCCTCGACCGCAGTCAACATCCTGCATTTCGCACGCGGTTCGAAAACGGCGTATGAACTCGCGGTCATGCGCCTGGCCGCGGCTCGTAGCGTCGCCGGGCACCTGGCGGCCGAACGCGCGTTCCGCGACGGTGCGGCCGAGTTCGACATTCATCGCGCGTACTGCGCGGCCGTAAGCCACGTTGACACGGAACTGCCCTACGGCAACATCATTGCCCTCAATGAGCACGGCGCGGTGCTGCACTACACCGATCTCGACCGGGAGGCACCCGATGATAGCCGTTCCTTTCTTATCGATGCCGGTGCTCAGGTGCACGGTTACGCCTCCGATATCACGCGCACTTACGCAACCGGCGACAAGCGTTTTCAGGCGCTGATCGATCGCATGGAAATACTGCAACTGGCGGTCATCGCGCAGGTCCGGGCGGGCATAGACTATCGCGACCTGCATATCGCGACGCACAAGTTGCTGGCTGACGTTCTGGTCGAGGCCGAACTCGCGTCCGGCGACGCGGCGACGCTGCTCGAGACCGGCGTCACCTCGGCGTTCTTCCCGCACGGCCTCGGGCACCTCCTCGGCATCCAGGTACACGACGTCGGCGGACACCAGGAGAGCGAATCCGGGGGAACCATCGATCCGCCGAGCGGCCACCCCTTCCTGCGGCTGACGAGGGTTCTCGCGGAGGACATGGTCGTAACGATCGAACCGGGGTTGTACGCGATCGACATGCTGCTTGAGAACCTGCGCGGCACGCCGGCCGAAGCGCATGTCAACTGGGAGTCCGTCGACTGGTTGCGGCCATTCGGTGGCATCCGCATCGAAGACGACATCCGCGTGCTGGCTGACGGAGCCGAGAACCTGACCCGCGACGCCTTCGCGAATGCCTCATAACGGTGCACCGCACGCCCTGATTGCCTGAATCCAGTGCAGCGCCGCGGCAGCGGCCCACTGAGTTTCAACCACTTGTGTCCCGGACGAATTGGCACATTCTGTGCAACAGAATGGCATGGCGGCCTGGAACCGAAACGTTTCGATGCGTGCGTTGCGCGCGTTTTGCGCTGCGGCGGAACGCGGCAGTTTTCGGCTGGCAGCCGACGAGCTGTTCCTGACCGCCTCGGCAGTCAGTCACCAGATCAAACAGCTCGAGGAAGTCCTCGGCATGACCCTGTTCAGTCGCAAACCCCGGTCGCTCAAGCTGACCGATGCCGGGCGTGCGCTGTTTCACGACCTGGGCCCGATCCTCGAAGACCTCGACATCGTTATCGAGAGAAACAGCCGCCGCCAGGGGCGTGCGCCGCTGAAACTGTCGGTACAGCCGCTGTTTGCCAGTGAATTGCTGGTCCCGCGCCTGTCCAAATTCCTGCGCGCCCACGCGGACATCTCCATCAGCGTCGAAACGTCGGATGCCGAGATCGGCTCGGTGGACAGAACGGCTGATGTCACGATCCGGCTGTTCACGACGCCGCCGGACAATCTCAATAGTGACCGCCTGTTCGATATTCGCCTGATCCCGGTCGCATCCCCTGACTTCTACGACAGCGTCAAGGTCGTAGCCGGCCGTGTTACGAGCACATTTCCGCTGATCGTGCACGATGCGCGGCCGAAGGCATGGAAACAGTGGCAGGCATCGTCCGGCATCAGGGTCCCGCGCGATGCGCCGACGATACGGCTGGACTCGATGCTGTCCGTGCAGCAGGCCGCGGAACAGGGGCTCGGCGCGGCGTTGATGCCCGTGCAATTGTGCGGAGCGAAGTTTGCAACGGGAAAACTCGCGGCAATCTTCGAGCACGAACTCAAGGTCGAGGAAGCGTACTACCTGATCTGCAATGGTGCCGAATCGTCTTACGTCAGCACGTTTCGAGACTGGGTGTTA
>JARRMH010000094.1:0-8749 GCA_037386205.1 Woeseiaceae bacterium
GCCGCCCGGCGAGGCCGATGCCGAGCGCACCGGCCAGCGGCACCAGCAGTGCGGCGATGATGCTCGCACCCTCGATCACGGGATGTATCCCAACAGGAGTGTGGCGGCCCGTCCTGCGAGTTCTACCGGGATCGCCGGTGAGAGGCCGAACCAGATATTGGCAAGAGCGGCGGTCCAGGCGGCGGCGATGAGTATTCTCGGCGCTTCCCCGCGGGGCGTGTCACCCTCGGGCGGCTCGCCGAAGTAGGCCGCCTCGACCACGCGCCAGATATAGGCGAGTGCCATCAGTGAGGTCACGACGATCAGGCCCGCCAGCAGGTAACCGAAACCCTCCGTCGCGAGCGCTGCAGAGAGGAGGTACCACTTGCTCACGAAACCGGCCGTGCCCGGCACGCCGATGAGACTGAGACCTGCCACGACGAAAGCACCCATCGTCCACGGCATGTAGCGGCCGGCACCGCTGATCTCGTCGAGCCGGACACCGCGACAACTCGAGGCCAGACCGGCGACGGCGAGGAACAGGGCCCCTTTCGCGAGGGCATGGTTGAACATGTGCAGTACCCCGGCGGTGAGGCCGGTCGTGGTAAGCAGGCTGGCGCCGAGCGTCATGTAACCGATCTGGGCGACGGAGGACCAGGCCAGCAGACGCTTCAGATTGCGCTCGAACAACGCGACGCCGGACGCGACCACCAGCGCCAGCAGTGCCAGCGGCATGAGGAAACGGGCGAACTGCACGCCATGTTCGAGCAGGTTCGGCTGAAAGACGAAGAAATCGAAGCGCAGCAGGATGTACAGGGAGACCTTGGTGGCGCAGGCCGCCAGGAAGGCCGTCACCATGTGCGGCGCGTAGGTGTAGGCGTTCGGCAGCCAGAGGTGCAGCGGGAAGACGGCCGCCTTCAGCGCGAGGCCCGTCGTGATGAAGCCGGCCGCCACCAGCACCGGACGCGGGTCGCTCGCATCGGCCAGCCGTTCCGCCATGTCGGCCAGATTCAGGGTGCCGGTCATCATGTATATGAGCCCCACGCCGATCAGGTAGAACGTCGCGCCTATCGTGCCCATCGACAGATACTTGAAGACGGCGGGAAGCGCCCGCCGGTCAGGTCCGCCGGCGACCAGCACATAACTCGCCAGCGAGGAAATCTCCATGAATACGAAGATGTTGAACGCATCCGCCGAGACGGCGATGCCGGCGAGGCCGGCGAGCGCCAGCAACCAGGCTGCGTAGAAGAGCGGCTGGCGTTCGCCGCCGATCTGACTGTCCACGCTCCGCCGTGCGGCCGTGAGTGTGATGCTCGATGCGCCCGTGATGATGAGCAGGAGGAGGGCGCTGAACGCATCGATGGCCAGTTCGATACCGTAGGGCGCCGGCCATCCGCCCATCATGTAGCGCGGCGTGTCGCCACCCAGCACCATCGCGGCCAGCTTCAGCGCGATCGCGAAGGCGCAAAAGCTCGCTGCCGTCGTCGCCGCCCAGGCCAGCCCGCGGGGACGGAGCAGGATCACGAGCGGCGCGGTCAGCATCGGCACCACGACCTGCAGTGCCGGTAGGTGCTGCTCGAGGCCGGTCACCGTCCCCCGAGCTCCCGTATGACGTCCTCTTCGACCGAGCCGAACTCCTCCTTGATGCGGACGATGATGCCGAGGCCGAGCGCCGCCGTGGAGATACCGACGACGATGGCCGTGAGGATGAGGACCTCCGGCAGGGGATTGGAATAGATAACGTCCGTCGCGTCGGGCTTCAGGATCGGGCCGGTGCCGCCTTCCACCTTGCTCATGGTGATGTAGAGCAGGAATACGGCCGACTGCATCAGCGACAGCCCGATGAGTTTCTTCACCAGATTGCGTTTCGCGATGATGGCGTAGATGCCGCTCATGAGCAGGAGCGGGAATACGAGGTAATGGTAGAGCCCGAGAAACTCCATCACACGCGCTCCCGCGCCGCGAACGCGTGGAAGATGCTGACCAGCACGCCCGTCACCGTGATGCCGACACCTGCTTCGATGACGAGGAGACCCATCTGCTGACCCTTCACCGGATCGGAGCCCAGCACCGAATAGTCGAGGAAACTGCCGCCCGCGACGATCCCGGCCAGGCCGACGGCGCCGTAGAGGAGGGCGCCCCCGGCGATGAGCCCGTTCAGCACGCGGCGGGGAATCACCTGCATGGCACGTTCCTCGCCCTCGAGCAGCGCATACAGGATGATGGAGGCGGCGATGATCGCGCCCGCCTGGAAGCCGCCGCCAGGACTGTATTCGCCGTGGAACTGCACATAGAGACCGAACAACAGGACGAACGGGATGAACAGGCGTACGACCACCTTCGGTATCAGGTAGTGACGCAGGCCGGCTTCGTCGCTGGCTACCGGCGCCGCGCCGCGCGTCTTGCTGGGCGGTCGCACGCCGAGGATGAACAACACGCCGATGCCGGCCGTGAAGACCACGAACACCTCGCCGAGCGTATCGTAGCCGCGGAAGCTGCCGAGCACTGCGGTGACGACGTTGGGGATGTCGATGTATTCCGGCGTCTTTTCCATGTACCAGGGGGCGACATGGACGTGGACCGGCGCTTCCGGGTCACCGTAGCTGGGCATCCCCAGTGTCGCGTAACCCAGGACGATCGTGATCGTGATGAATACCGCGATACCGATCGTCCGGTAGGCGGAGCGACTGCGTTCCTCTTCGCTGGTGAGCGCGAGAGCGCTCAGGAAGAACACGGTGGCGACGCCCGCACCCACCGCCGCCTCGGTCAGGGCTACGTCGGCCGCGTCCAGCAGGAAGAAATTGATCGCGATCAGCAGGCTGAAGATGCCGGTCAGCATCACCGCCACGAACAGATTGCGGCTTTTCACGACGGCCATGGCCGTGATGACCAGCAGCGTGAGCAGGAACGCGCTGAAGATCTCCGTCACGTACCCGGCTCCCGGTCGGCCTCGTCCCCGTCTTCGTCCGTCCCGGGCTCGATGTTCTGCTCCGCGAGCAGCGCCGCGCTCGCCAGCGCATTGGAAGCCGTCGGACTGGTGAGCATCAGGAAGATCAGTATGGCCAACAACTTCACCGTCGGCAGTGACGCGCCGGACTGGAGCATGATGCCGCCGATTATCAGCGGCGGACCCATGCTGTCGGTAATGCTCGCCGCGTGCATGCGCGTGAACAGATCCGGCATGCGCAACACGCCCAGCCCGCCGATGAACACGAATACCCCGCCGACGCTCAGCAGGATCCAGCTCGCGATGTCCAGTGCCGATTCCATCGTTTCAGCCCTCGCTGCCGTCTGGCGTGTGCCGCGATGCCCGGGTCCGGAAGAACTCGAGTACCGCCAGCACGCCCGTGAAATTGATCAGCGCATAGGCGAGCGCGAGATCGAGGAAGTCAGGACGGCCGTACATGAAGGCGATGACCGACGTGAGCAGCACGGTCTTTGTCCCGAACATGTTCACCGCGAGGACCCGGTCATAGAGAGTCGGGCCCATGAGAGCGCGCGCCAGGGCCAGACCCATCGTGACGATCACGGCGATGCTGACCGCGTAGTACATCGTCAGTCCCGTCTCAGCGCCGCCACGCGACGGTCCATTTCGCCGCTCAGGAGAGACTCGGCAACGGACTCGGTGAGACAGTGGACTTTCAGCACGCCCTCGTACACATCCAGCGTCAGGGTACCGGGGGTGACGGTGATCGAGTTACCGAGTATGGCCTGATCCAGCGTATGCTGCGCGGTCGCCCGGATCTCGATGATGCGGGGGCTCACCGGGAGACTCGGGGACAGCACGACCCGCGAGACCTCCACGCTGGAGAGCACCATTTCGCGCGCGAGCCACACCCAGTAACCCAGCAGCCGGCCTCCGTAGTTCAGTGCGTATACCTCGCTCTGGAAGTAACCCATGCGCCGTATCAGATAGATCGTGAGCGCGCAGGAGAACACGCCGAGCGAAAGCAGGAGCGGCTTGTACAACCCGGACCACCCCAGCCACGTGACGGCGAGGGCGAGCAGCAGCAGAATCTTCTCCGCGGCCGATGATGAGCGGGTCGTTTGCATCGGGATGGCATCCCCCGGTCAGCGTGCGATTGGCAAGTCGTTTTTGTGGCGCGACAGCGCGCCTGCGCCGCCCTCCGTGGCGATCGCAGAAGATACCGCCCCAGACGTCCGGATGCTACCGGCGATGCGTGCAGGGGCCCGCTCGCGACGGCAGCCGCGACGGCGTGAGAGCCGGTTTCCACAGCGCCCGGCAGGATAAGGAAAACAAAGGATGAAAACAATATCTGGTTTTAAATAGCCTGAAAGATGTAACCTATTACCTCCGGCGAGCTAGCTCGCGTCTTGAGAGTGTGGCGCGTCATGACCACGAATCACTGGCGGGCCGACCTCGGCCGCTGGATCGAGCAGGGCTGGCCCCATCGCTTCATCATCGCACTGATCATCGCCAATGCGATCACGCTCGGCCTCGAGACCTCGGACGCCATCCTCGCGGAGGCCGGCGGCGTGTTACGCGCGTTCAACGTGTTCGTCCTCGCCGTATTCGCCGCCGAAATCATCATCAAGCTCACGGCATTCGGCCCCAGGTTCTTCCGCAGCGGCTGGAATGTCATGGACTTCCTGGTCGTGGCGATATCGCTGGTGCCGGCAGCGGGACCGCTGTCGATTCTGCGCAGCCTGCGGATACTGCGGGTGCTGCGCCTGTTGTCCACCGTCCCGCGTCTGCGTCGGCTCACGGAATCCCTGCTGTCGGCCATCCCCAGTATCGGCTGGATCAGCTTCATGCTCGGGCTGGTGTTCTACGTGTTCGCCGTCATCGGCACGGAGCTCTTCGGCGAGCGCTTCCCGGACTGGTTCGGCAATGTCGGTGCCAGCATGTACACGCTTTTCCAGGTCATGACGCTCGAGAGCTGGTCCATGGGTATCGCGCGGCCGGTGATGGAGGCGTTTCCCTACGCCTGGCTGTACTTCGTGCCGTTCATTCTGATCTCGGCCTTCACCATCCTGAATCTCTTCATCGGCATCATCGTCAACTCTATGCAGGCGCTGCACTGGGAGGAAGAGGAGACCCGCCGCCAGGAGACGGAAGAGAGAGCGCACGCCGAGCGCGAAGAAATGCTCGCACTCATCCGCGACACTGCCGCGCGGCTCGCACGCATCGAGCGGCGGCTGGGAGACGAAGCATGAGCTCGGCGCCTGCCGCTTCATCGTGAGTGCGATTGCGTTGATATGAGAAAGCTTCTGAAAAATGCTCCTTAACTACATGATTAGAAAAGGTATAGGGAGCCAACAGGAGAGGCTATCTGCATCGGGAGAAGCAAAGTCTCTCCACAGTAGGTCCCTCAGTGATTTAACATAATATACATTATGCGCGGTTGGTATTGTCGGTTCCCAGGAGGAACCCGCAATGCCAGAGATGCCCCGCCATAGCCATTCAACAGCTTCCCGCCAGAAGAAGGCGCAAAAGCGCGCCGCCTGAGCGCGCCGAACCGGTACCACAGTCGCACGCAGTAACCACGACGGGGACGACTTCGCTGCGCACCGACCCGCGCCGATGCCCTTACGAGCCGCCCAATTGACCATGTGAAGCGGGCTATGTATTACTTCGGCATGCCTGTTTGCAGCAACTGCCAATCGAGTCTCGACGGCGAATATTGTTCGACTTGTGGCCAGCGAGACCTCGACCTGGAAAAACCCATCTGGTGCCTGGTCGGTACCGTCATTAGCGAGACTTTCGAGGTTGATGGACGGGCTGCCTCGACAGTAAGGACCCTGTTTCTCCATCCGGGCATACTCACCGCCGAATTTCTTGCGGGTCGTAGAGTCGCCTACTCACCACCGCTGCGGGTTTACCTGGTCTTCAGCATCGTCTTCTTCCTCCTGATCGCGTGGTTCGCGTCGAGCGGATTACTGCGTGAGCCCGGGTCAGATCTAACCTTCGATGCCGCGGTGCAGGCCCGATTCCTGTCGGACGACCTGCCTACCCTGATGTTCCTGCTACTGCCCATCTTTGCGATGCTCATGAAGATCGCCTACCGGAAGCGGTTGTACTTCGATCACCTGATCTTCTCGCTGCATTTGCACTGTGTGGCTTACGTGGCGCTGGCGATCATGCTTCCGCTCGAGGCCGTCACGACCCGGCACTTTATCTTGTTGCTCGTACAGGGCATCGTATTCCTCAGTTTTCTTGCCCACTTCATGGTTGCCGTGCATCGCGTTTATCGAGCCGGCTGGCTAGCGGACATGGTTCGTTCAGCGTTAGTGCTGGTGATGTACGTTATAGTCGTATCTGTGGCGATCGAGGTCACCAGTGAGTTCGCGATCATTACGGATTGATGGGCGCAGCGTGAATTGGCCTGTGTGCACCTTGATCAATAGTGTCCACAGAATCCTGATAACTCCATCCGGCTAAGAGCGCTCAGGTTCCGCTACCCGACTTGCTGAAGAAGTACCCAGCGAATCCGATAGCCAGGAACACCGCAGCAATGATGTCAGCGAGAAATACGCGTCTCAGTTCGTCGTTATATCCACCTGTTTCCAAGGCCAGGTACAGGAAGGAGAAGACGCTTACTGCCCCCGCCACCAAAGCTAAGAACTGAAGCGAAGGCTTAAACGCGGCGTAGATACAAAATATGCCCAGCAGACCAAATAGGACCGCTCTGTGCCGCATCAGTATCGATAAATCCGGATCACTGATACTCGTCCCGTACAACACGTTGAGACGCCCAACACCTAACACTCCTGAAAGCGGTATCAGGTGGATCACACCAACGACGATCAGGGATGCTGGGACGAGATACTTCAGCATACTTGGCAAGCAACCCCACCTTTTGGATCTGGAGCGCTCAGTCTAGCCGAAAGCAAGAGAAAACGTCTGATTCGGGTCGATAAGCGACCGTGGAAACGTGAAGAGCGCGCTCGCGAGGGTCAGAAGAAGATGGCCGGTTTTCGGCCAACAGCAGCCGGTGACTGATACCCTTTCATATATGGAGCTCCCCTTCACACGGCTCGAATTCCTACATGTATTCGCGGACTACAATCAGAGGATTTGGCCCCTGCAGTTGATTGCTGGCGCCCTCGGTTTTATCGCGCTGGCGCTTCTCTATTCCGACAATGCCTGGGCTGACAGAGCAATCGCAGCGATACTCGCCGTATTGTGGACGATTACGGGTGTCGGCTATCACTGGCTGTTCTTTTCCGCAATAAATCCAGCGGCCTATTTGTTTGGTGGACTGTTTGTCGTCGCAGCAGTAATTTTCTTGATCGAGGGAGTTATCAGAAACCGCATTCGCTTCCAACTACAGCGGGGGTTTAGAGGCTGGTCGGCGTTGTTGCTCCTCACCTATTCCTTGGCGATCTATCCGATCCTCGGGCTGGTAAAGACCCATCCCTACCCGGAAACTCCCCTGTTCGGGGTAGCCCCATGTCCCACGACTATCTTTTCTCTGGGACTGCTCCTGCTTGCCTCTTATCCGAGACCGGTGTTACTGGCACTGGTGCCGCTTGTTTGGGCCGCCATTGGTGGGAGTGCAGCAATTCTACTCGAAGTCCCGCAGGACTTGGGGCTGCCGGCCGCTGGTTTGATCTGGCTTATCGGATGGATTCATCAAGGCCGGACACGTGGTCGGGCAACGATGGCATAGAGTTGGTCAGCGACCGCAACGGAAGGCCGGAGGCAACTCAAGCCGCCGTCAGTGGACCAAGGGTCGCATACCGGCCATAAGCAGAACTTGGCGTCATAATTTTTCCAGGTCAGCCTTCGCTTTGCTTTCCGGAACCTGGGTGAACTTGGGCCGCCCTGCATAGACACCCAGTTGTGTTTTACCTTCGACGTAGTAAATCTTGCCTGCTTCCACTGTGTGAAATGACCTGAGACCAGAACGTGTGTTGGCCCGGCTCAAGATAGGTGTATAAAACGCTGCCGTTGCTCAGAGTTCCGATCACTCCGTCAGAATGGTGCACATTGAAACGAACTGCACCGCCTTTGAAGTTCTTGACTCGATAAATAACGACGAGCCCTTTATCAGGATCGACTTCTGGAATTTCAGCCGGCATGGATCTTTCTGAAACCAGGGCAAAACTGATTACAAGGCATGCAATCAGGATGTGGCGCATAGACATAATTTGGTCAGTCTCCGCGACGAAACGGTATTTGCGAAAGGAAGGAACTCTACACAAGGCACCTCTGCAAATCTCGTCTTTGATTATTGATCGCTAGTCAGTCTAACGGTGTACTGGACTCCCCTTAGAGTCAGTAGCCGTCATTCTACCTCGATACACTTGGCCGGCTGCTTTCGGCCAAAAGCTGTTCGTGAGTGGCAAGCAATTACGAATTAGCGACTTAGGAGCCGCCCCCTTTTGTACTTCTGAGAGCAACCAATAAAAAACCCCGGGCAGCCTCCACCCGGGGAATTTTATAAAAACCCGCTTAGATATCTATTCGACACAGCCCAGTTGCGGAGGAGCCCCCTCTCTGAATATATAGTTTATCAGGTAGACAGCGTCACCGACATTCAAGGCTCCGTCGGTATTGGCATACCCGGCGCATATGGGATCAGGAGACGGACCGTCCTTGAATATATTGTTGATAATATAGACGGCGTCGCCGACATTGACCATGCCGTCGCCGTTGGCGTCGCCCGGTATACAGTCGCAGGGGCCGCCGGGAGTACCGTAGATTTCAAAGGCGAGATCGATGGAATTACCCGCCCAGGGATGTTCTTCGGGATAGAGCAATTCACGCCAGGTAAGCGGATCAATCGGTTCGCGCCCGTGTTCG
>JARRMH010000095.1:0-7683 GCA_037386205.1 Woeseiaceae bacterium
CCACATCGGTTACGCCGTCCACGGTCTTGGCCGCTCTGATGGCCCGGTCATGGTCGTCCTTGTTATCCACATAGCCGATCAGCGCGACCGTGCCTTTGTAGGTCTCAACATTGACACCGGTAGCGGTCATCGCGTCCTCACTAAGGAGGGCCGTCTTGACCTTCGCGGTGATCGTGCTGTCGTCGATCATTTCGCCGGCCGAGTGGCCTGCACAACCGGCCAACGACAATGTCGCCAGGCAAATAGCGGCAGTAGTTGCCAGGAATTTCGATTTCATGCTTTTTTCCTTTCTGGTTTCAAGTTAGTCCAACGGAATCTTGATCTTCTGGCCCGGATAAATCTTGTTCGGGTCCGGGATCAATTCTTTATTGGCCTCGTGTATGCGGTGGTACAGCGACGCCTTGCCGTAGTAGCGCTCGGCAATTTCGCCCAGCGTGTCGCCCGATACAATTTCGTAAACCTCGAACTTCTCCTTTTCTTCCGGCTTCGGTTCCGGAAAAGTCAGATTGTCCGCCACCACTTTTTCCACACCCTTTACGTTGCCGGCAACCAGCACGACGCGGTCGCGGGTCGCCTCGTTCGGGCACTGGCCTGAGACGGTGCAAACGCCGTCGTCGTAATCTACGTCCAGGTCCTCGAGGCCGGAAAACTTTATTTCGAGATCCTGCTTGATGTTGTCGGCCGCCTCCGCGTCCGTGTTGAAAAGTTGTCTGCCGATGTCTCGTGCAAAGTCGAACAGCCCCATCATTGTCTCCTCTTAAAGGTCCGTTTCCCGGGGTGCTCAGCTCAGTCGTTGATCACGAAAGTGACGACCAGAGATACACGATACTCCGTTACCTTGCCGTCTGCGATGACGATCTTCTGTTCCTTTACCCAGGCGCCTTCGACGTGCTTGACGGTCTTGCAGAAACGGTCGACGCCGTGGCGGATCGCATCTTCGAAGCTCTTTGTGGATGATGCGGAAATTTCGGATGTCTTGGCGATGCTCATGATTCTTCTCCTTTTTCGTTTTCGTTTTCGTTATAGCTTTTTTGCCGGCTCGTCGATTATGTCATTTTATGACCGGGCCGACGATTACACCTCGTGCCCCGCGTAAAATCAAACCGCAGGGACTTTATACTGCCCGTTGGTATCAAACCGTAACTGTTTGTATCAAGCGGTAAAAAATGCGGACGAATCGAGCGCATCAGGTGCAACGGCAAATCGACGCGCAGGAAATCATCGGCTAACCTATACGATGGTTGGAGTAACGCGCGGTTAACGAGAATGGAATGGAAAGGGCGCAGAGCGAGCGATAACGTAGAGGACGCTCGCGGTAAACGCGTTGTCATGGGAACGGCAGGCATTGCCGCACTCGTGAAGATCGTAACGCGATTGTTCGGCTGGAAGGGTCTGATGTGGATGGTTGGCATCGGCGCCGTCGGCTGGGCCTTTGGCATCGTTGACCCGGCTGCGCTGCTCGGCGGCGGGCAGGTCCGCGAGGTCGAGTACCGACCAAGCGCAGAAGAGGAGGAGCAACTCCAGTTCGTCAGTGTCGTACTCGCCGACACCGAGGACATATGGTCAGCCGAGTTCCAACGGATCGGCCGCCAATACGACCCGCCGGGCCTCGTCTTTTACAAGGGGCAGTATCCCACCGGCTGCGGCATCGGCGACGCGCGCATGGGGCCGTTTTATTGTCCCCTCGACCGCAAGATCTACATCGATCTCAGCTTCTACAATGCGCTCGAGCGAGAGTTCGCGGCGCCCGGTGATTTCGCGCAGGCCTATGTCATCGCCCACGAAGTCGGGCATCACGTGCAAAACCTGCTCGGCATTTCCGAGCAGGTGCAGAGGTTGCGCGGGAGACCGGATTACAACCAGTATTCGGTGCGCCTCGAGCTGCAGGCGGATTACCTGGCCGGCGTATGGGCCAGGCAAAACCAGCAGTACCTCCACCGCGGGGATATCCAGGAGGCTATGCGCGCCGCCAACCAGATCGGCGACGATGCGATCCAGAAACGGACGCAAGGAAGGGTGATGCCGCACGCGTTCACGCACGGCACCTCCGAGCAGCGCATCCGCTGGTTCACGGCCGGTCTGGAAAACGGCACGATCGAAGGCGGCAACACCTTCGACATACCGTACGACCAGCTCTGAGCTTACCGGGTCAGAAGGTCCAGACGAGACCGACCGACAGCATGTCCAGCTTGTCGGCGTCTTCGATGTCATAGCTCTCGAACTCACCGCGCAGCTGCAGCGATCCGATGTCGATCTTGGCGCCGATACCGTAGCCAACGTCCGAGCCATCATCGCTGAACGACTGGTCGAATTCCCGGATCTCGACGTCCCAGGATATGTAGCCGAGCTTGGCGTAGACACCGAGCGGACCGATATCGAGCCCGGCCGTGCCCCAGAGATTCCAGCCCGTGGGATCGAGCTCGACCATCGAAATAGACGGTTTCCCGAAGTCGACGTAGCCCGCCTCGACACCGAAGTCGACCAGCGGGAGGTCGATCATGTAGCCGACGAAGCCTTTCCAGGCGAAATCGCTCTCATCGAAGGTGAGAAAGCCGGCTTGCTCATCGCCATAATCGAATTCCAGCGCGGCGTTGCCGACGCTGCCGCCTGCATAAAATCCGCTCTCGGCCATGGCCGCGGATGCGGGAAGCAACAGGATCCCGAGGGCACCGGCTGCAAGTACTTTCGTGACTGCATGTTTCATGGCAAGTCTCCATAAAGTGCGCGCCCATTGTCGCGCTCGCGTGTTACCCAAACGTGTCATCGCAGCCGGCCGAAAAGGCGCCGGCGCATCCGACAAAGTCCGCAGAATCACAGATTTTGCATAAAAACAATGTGCAGAATGTCCCAAATATCGAAATACGCGGGTAGAGTACATTGCCCTTATTGACAGTCAGGAGAGCGGTTACAGTGCGAGGAACGGGCTTGGCAGCATTGCTACTGTGGCTATGGATGCAGGTGCCGCTGTCCGCGGCGCAGGCTGCGGATCGTGAGCCGGGCGCCGCGGAGCGCCCCCGGATCGGCCTCGTGCTGGCCGGCGGCGGCGCTCGCGGAGCGGCCCATATCGGGGTACTGAAGGTTCTCGAGGACATGCGCGTCCCCGTCGACTGCATCGCCGGCACCAGCATGGGAGCCCTGGTCGGCGCGGTCTACGCAGCCGGCACGCCTGCCCGGGAGATCGAGACCTCGGTGCGCGGCGTCGACTGGAGCCAGACCCTGGGCGGCCAGGGGCTTCGGGACCTGATGCCGATCGAAAAGAAACTGGATGTCGCCAACTACACGAATACGCTCGACATCGGCATCACTCGCAAAGGATTGCGTGGCCGTGGCGGACTCGTGGCAACCCAGGGCGTCGAAGGGCTCCTCGATGAACTCGTCGCTCAAAGCCAGTTCACGCGCGATTTCGACCAGTTGCCCATTCCGTATCGCGCCGTCGCGACCGACATACTCGCAGGCGAAATGGTCGTACTTGACGAAGGAGACCTGGCCGTCGCGATGCGCGCCAGCATGGCCATCCCGGGCGTTTTCTCACCCGTGGAACTCGACGGCAAGTTGCTCGCGGACGGCGGCCTGATGCGCAACCTGCCCGTCGACGTTGCGCGTGACCTCTGCGCGGATGTGGTCATTGCAGTGTGGATGGAAGTGCCGCAAGCGACTGCCGACGACGTTCGCTCGAGCATCGGCATGGTCGACCAGATGCTCTCCGTCATGGTCGGGAGCAACCAAAAGGAACAGATCGAGTCACTGACCGCAAACGACATCGGCATCGCGGTGCCGATCGGGGATATCGGCACGGGCCAGTTCAACCGCGCCGGCGAAGCCATCGATGTCGGCGAAACCTACGCAAACCAGTATCGATCAGCGCTCTCCCGGTACTCCGTAACCGAGCGGGAATACGCCGCCTGGACGGCGGAGTTACAGCGAGAGGTCGAGACCCGCTACCCGCTCGCGGCGATAGAGGTTGTCGGCACAGAGCGCGTCAATCCGGCCTATGTCGAGTCGCAATTGGAGAACGTCGGCCCGGGGGCAACGGTGACAGTCGACGAGATCGTCCGGGATACAGAGAGTATTTACGCACTCGGCGACTTCGAGCGGGTCCAGTATCGGCTGACCGGGCCCGCGGACGCACGCACCCTGGAGCTGCAGGTCCGGGAAAAGTCGTGGGGCCCGAACTTCCTCGGTTTCGACTACGGCATCTCGACCGGATCGAGTACCGACCTGCAGGCTATCCTGCGACTCGACCACGAGCGGACCTGGCTCAATCGGCGTGGCGGCCGCTGGCACAACGGCATCCAGTTCGGTCGCCAGGCATTCGTGACCACGGACTTTTACCAGCCCCTCGACGTCGAGCAGCGGTATTTCGTGCAGCCGATGTTCATGGCCGAAAACCGGCTCGAGGACCTGTACGTCGATGAGGACCGGGCGGCAACCTACAGGATCAGCGACGTTTACGGGCAGATCGACTTCGGACTCAACCTCGGTACGCGCCTGCAGATGCGCCTCGGCTTCAAGCACGGCTGGCAATCGGCGAAGATCGAAACCGGCATCCAGGGGCTTCCCGAGCTGGATCGCCTGCGTGACTCGTCGGTGCAGTTTCGCGTGGCTTACGATACGCGCAACGTCGTCGCACTGCCGACGGAAGGCAGCTTCTTCGCGCTCCGCTACTCCCATTCCGAACCGTGGTTCAGCTCCGACTTCGACTACTCCGTCGTTGAAGCCGTGCTGTCGCAGTCCTTCGACCTGAACGGCAACTCCCTCAGCCTGATCCTCGGCGGCGCCGACACGCTTTCGGGGGAGACGCCGGCCTCGCAGTTGATCGAACTCGGCGGCATACAGACGTTCCCGGGCCTGCGCCCGGGCGAACTCCGCGGCAGCGAGTACTGGTTCGTGGGAACGAGTTATTCATGGCGGATTGCGGAACTCGTGCCGCTGCTCGGCCAGGCGCTGTATGCCGGCTTTCGCGTGCAGGCCGGTGAAGTGTCTTTCGGCGACGAATCGCTGGACGCCGGCACGCTGGTCGGTGTTTCGGGGTCGCTGAGCGGCCGCACACCGATCGGGCCGGTCATGTTGTCGCTCGGCTGGGTCGACGGCCGCCAGGTGCGCCTGCAGTTCACGCTCGGGCGCCCGGTGCCGGAAGGCTCGCTGCTGGACGAGCTCAACTAGCTCATCTCATCGCAACGACCCGCCGTAACACGTCGCGGTCCTTCAGCAGCCCCATGTGTCCGGCGCCGGACGAGGTGATGCTGTGCCACGGTATCGGCGCACGCCCGTCCGCTTCGTCCAGTCGTGCGCTGCTGGCCAGCACCGTGCCATCACCCGCCGCGAACCGGGTCCAGCGAATACCGCGGTCCCCGCGCTCGCCGGCAAACTGCGCCGGCGTCTTGGTCGTATCGCCGAGGATGAGGTGCAGATCCAGATTGGGCGGCAGCGCCTCGATCGGACGGTCCATCGCTTCCTGGAACACACGCGCGTTCGCCAGGCACTTGCGCAGATGATCCTCTGCGATCGCGCGCCGCTCGGTCGAGGACACCACCCCGGAAAGGTATCGAGCGCGATCATCCTCCAGCCAGGACGCCGCAACGCCCCAGTCGCGCGCCAGCCAGAATTCGGGATCAAGCAGATCGGCATCGCCGCCGGCGTACACGTCGTGGCGCCCCCGCGGGAGCAGCATGTAGCCCGACGGCATGCTGCCGACCAGCACCGGCCCGTAGGTAGGATGCAGGGGGTTGCCCGGGATTCCCTTGACGAGCCGCTCGACCATGCGACAGGCCCCGGCATTCGGCGTGCCGATGATGATGGCCTTGTCGATATAAGCCGCTCCGGCCCAATTGAGGCGCGGCCCGCCGCCGTCATAAGGCAATAACTGGCTGCCGAACTGCAGGAAATAGCGCAACAGCAGCCCGCCCATCGAGTGCGCAACGACATCGAACTTGATCGGCGCATTCGATCGTCGCTGCACTTGCAGGAAGCGCGTTGCCCGCTGCAGGAACGCCTCGAAATCGACGGCGCTTTCATCGAGGCTGCGGCGCCAGTCGTAGCTGTATTCGAAAGCGGCCTCCCCTGCGTCAATCGCCGAGCGCCGATCGGCAGCGAACGTTTCCACCTGGCTTTCCACGCCCAGCGCGCTCATGACATCGCCATAGGCGGTAATCTGCACCGGCAGACCTGCGACCGATCCGCGCACGATGCCGAGCGCGCCGGCAACGTGGCTACTGCTCTGCAACCGATCGAGCGGTGTCCCGATTTCCATGGGCAAACCGAACAGCTGTGCGCCCGCGCCCGAGCCCGGATCCTTGAAGCCCGGCCGCCACTCGCCCCAGACTGATGCCGCGTCCGTATCGGCGACCAGCTTGGATCCGAGTACGCCGGGAATCACGACGACGGGGTTGGGGCTGGCGGTCGATGACATTGTCGGAATATGCTTGCTGAGACCATGCCATAGTAACGCTTATGCGCGCCAAAGCCGTACCGTTCCAACGCAGCCTGCTGGTGAATCTCGCCATCGTCGTCGTGACGATGGGCGTGGTCCTGCTGGTGATATCGCTGGTCACCACCGACCGCACTGTCAAACGCTTGTCCGGCATGCTGACGGACCAGGTCATCGCCACGACCGACGCCCAGGTGATGCGCTTTTTCGAGCCGATTTTTTCCGAACTCGAGATTGCGGCGGAACAGGCGAAGGACGGCAAGTTCGAAAACTTCCCGCTCGACCGACTGGACAGTTTTTTCGGACCGCTGATCGAGCGCATGCCGCAAGTGTCTTCGGTCATGTATGCCCACGCGAACGGCGACGAGTACATGCTGCTGCAAAGTGGTGGCTCCTGGACGAGTCGCCTGAGTCGGCCCGATACGGACGGTAACCAGCAACCGGTGCGTGAGTGGCGAGACCCGTCCGACCCGCGGCAGGAAACCGTCCAGACGGTCGACTACGATGCCCGGACCCGGCCCTGGTTCCAGGGGGCGCTGCGGCGGCTCGAAGACCTCGGTGCCGATGCAGCGTTGCACGAGCGCATCCACTGGACCGCACCCTACAAGTTCTTTACGACCCGGGAACCCGGCCTGACCGCCAGCCTGGCTTTCCGGACGCGATCCGGCACGATCGCGATACTGGGGTTCGACGTGCTCCTCGCCGACATCAGCCGCTTCACGTCGCAATTG
This sequence comes from Woeseiaceae bacterium, assembly GCA_037386205.1. Classification (GTDB taxonomy): domain Bacteria; phylum Pseudomonadota; class Gammaproteobacteria; order Steroidobacterales; family Woeseiaceae; genus UBA1847. The sequence goes on from JARRMH010000095.1 coordinate 7,159, forward strand.
CGGATCGCCGAGCGCGGCAAGGTGTTCGTGGTTCGCGGCGATCCGGTTCATCCGGATGAACTCGTTATCGTGGGGCTGCCGGCAGACGAACGCTTCGACACCCGAGAAGCCATGCTCGAATTCATCCTGTCCTCACCCGACGACTTCGGCGGCCCGGTCAACAGCCTGGTCCAGAGCGCGCTGCAGGCCAGCGAAACAGTGTCGGGCGATGCCGTGCAGTTCCTTTACGAGGAAGAGGACTGGTGGGGCGAAATGACGAAGTCCCAACTGCGGACGTCCGATGCCATCTGGGTCGGATCGGTGGTGCCCGAGCGTGAACTGCTGGCCAGCCTGCCGAACGCCCGGTTGATCGTCATCGTCGTCACGGGCCTCGTGCTGTTGCTCGCGATATTCCGCGCCATGCGACTTGCGCGCCGCTATTCCACGCCGGTCGAGGAACTCACCGAACAGGGGAGTCGCATGCAGCGACTCGACTTCGAACCGGTCGAGCCCGTTGACTCGGACATCGCCGAGATCCGGCATCTG
>JARRMH010000096.1:0-8877 GCA_037386205.1 Woeseiaceae bacterium
CAATGTGGTTAATGCATCTGTCAGGTAGTCGTCTTCACCGACTTCGGCAAAGATCTCGCCCAGCCACTCGGACCACTCGTCGGGCGTATCGCCATGATACAGGTAGCCGTACGCATCGGGTGTTACGTACTGGGGACGGAACAGCGTGAATTCGGTTTCCGGGTCTGGCTCGTAGTCGACCGTCGACCAGCCGAAATCGGCAACCAGGTCCAGGAAGTGCTCGGCGACAAACGCGTTGCGACGCATGATCTCGTACTGGCGGCGGGCGTCGAAATCCATCTCGATCTGCACGTTGTGACCGATCTCGTGCACCAGGAACCCGAGCTGGATCACCGGGGGCGCCTCAATGCCCGGCCGGTAGATCTCCATGGTCTGGGTGGCGGCCAGCACCTGCGCGAAGTCGCCCGACCCCTCCTCGGCATCGGCATACAGGAGCGAGGCCTCCTCTGTAGCAATAACCCGGAGCGTGCTCAGCGTGCCGTTACCGGCAAAGATCGAGCGGTAGACACGGGTCAGCGTATCTTCGATCGAGCGCACCAGCTCCGGCGTGAAAGCGGCAGTGCGCTCCACGAGCAGGATCCTGTGGTTGGCCAGCAACTCACGCTGCATTCCAGCCATCGCCGCGGGTTTACCTTGCACGGCCCAGTCGGCCGCGTCGGCAAGCCGGGGCTGATCGCGGCCATCGGCGGCAAACGGGCGCGCGTCCAGCACGTTATCCGTGCCGTCGCCGTCGACGTCCGTGTCGCCCTCCAGAAACCGGCCGTAGTAGTCACTGACACGAAAATCGAAAACGCCGTCGCCGTCAGTGTCCCGAATCGCGTAGGCCCAGAGTTCGACATCGCCAGGGTAGACCTCGCGGAGTACGTCGCGCTCCCAGCGTGGGGCGTTCTTGACGGCGTGCCTGGCCCGCGCCAGCTCCGCGTCGTCGGGGACCGGCGGTGCTGGTCCATTGCGATAATAGACGTTGCGCAGCGATTCCCGCTGCAGCTCGCCACTTTCGTTGGCAGTGCGGTCGCAGGCGGCCAGCAGAAGCGCCGCAAAGAGCAGAATGAAACTGACGGCGAACGGGCGTTTGGTTGGCATCATCGATGCGGCTGAGTCTCCGGAGGTCCGGCCTCCACGTAATTCACCGGATTCGACGATTCTGGCGCCCTGGACGCCGGAAGCCTCGTTCTCCACCGAGTTAAATCATCCGGCTTTGAGCGAAGCCGAGGACCTTCAAACAGTGCGGGCAAAAATACATCACGTCTTTTCCCACAACGAACCCGGTGCCTTGCGTCTTTGAGTACACTGCTTTCAATTCTTTGCTGCAATGACTGCAAAGGGGCGTCAGGTCATTGCGCTTGATCACGTTCAGCTTGTTTTGATTAGCTTTGCTCATGGCGTTACCGGACTAAATGTCATCGATGCGAACGGCAGCTATCTCCAAGCGTTGAGTATACCTCCAGGTGAGGGGCCGGACCCGGCCATATGCTTATGGATTCATGACCCATTCGGTGCCAGAATCGCTGTCAATCTGTAAGTTAAGTTCTGCGCACGTCAGCCAGACCACGAGCAGATTTCGGGGAGATCGCCATGAAGCAAGTTTTCGTGATTGCCGGCTTTGCGGCCGCCCTGTGCGCGCCGGGGGCGAATGCCAACGCACAGGAAGCCCTGCAGTGGTCAGTCACGCCATACCTATGGGCCTCGGATACGACGGTTGACCTGACGATTCGCGACACGAATATTGGCGGCGACGACATCAGTTTCGATGATTTGCTCGATGTCCTCGACGCTGCATTCATGGTGCACGTCGAAGCGGGACGCAGCAACTGGAGCGCCTTCCTGGACATCACGTATCTCAGCACTTCCGATACGACAGAACGACCACTTGCAACGATCGACGTAGACAGCGAACAAACCATCATCGACGCAGCCGTCACCTACTGGCCGGGCGGCATCGATACGCCGTTGGGTCTGTTCGGCGGCGTTCGTTACACCAGCTTTGACGATCGCTACCGGTTCTCTCTCGGCGGTACGGAGATCGGCACGCAACGATCGGGCGACGATTATTACGACGTTTTGCTCGGCGCGCGTTACACGTTCGGGCTATCGGACCGATGGTCGATCGTCACGCATGGCGACCTGAGTTTCGGGGATTCGGAAGGAACGTACCTGTTGCGAGCCAACTTTGCGTACTCCGTGGGCAAGCAAAAGCAGAACAACATTTTGTTCGGCTACCAGTTCAAGAGCGCGGAGTTCAAAGACGGCGACGTAAGGACGGACTTCACGTACGGCGGTCCGATGGCCGGCTTCAACTTTCGTTTCTAGGTGCAGCCATCGGCGGCGCGCTGGGTGGCGCGGCTGCCGCTTCGAGCAAATGACCCGGCCGAATCTACACCGCCAAGACCAACCAGGGGACAATGCATGGCAGCCAAAAAGAGCACCCAATCCGCAAATCAGAACTTCACAAAGCCACACTGAGAATGTGTCGAGACCGGGACAATTGGTGAGCGCAAAACTGAGGATACTCAGAAACTCTCGTGGAATCAGTCGGTTACCATGGGGTGAAATAACTCTTTGATTCCGGTGGTCAGAAGATTAAGAAAATCAGGCGGTTACAGAGTCGGTCAACCTGGCTCCGAGAATTGGGAAGCTGATGGTCAGTCGCGTGAGGGCGTTATTCGCGATCGATATCCGCGATAGCCTTCTTGCAGGTCTCGCCAACATCCGCCTCATTTTCTGCCAGGCACGACAGAATCCTACCCTCGCCGGCCTCAACATCGCTGCACAGTGTCTTGATCTCGGTTTCGCAGCTCGTGGCCACGTATGCGATCGCAACTGATAGCTGCTCGAGCAACGAGGCTGCCTGGTAGAGTGCGTACTCGCACTGACCGGACAACTTGTCCTCGTGTGCCGCGACACAATGCAACAACCGGCCATTTCCGGGAGTAACCTGGCTGCAGTACTGCTCGAGGTCGCCCTTGCACGCTTCAACTACATACTCGAGCAAGGTATCTTGAGCCGTCGACGGCGAGACGACGCCGAGAGCGAGCAGGACAATAGAAACCTTCAATTTGTTTTTCATAATTGACTCCAGCGAGTATCGGCCCCGACCGGGGCCATTCCAAAACCCATGCGTTGGGGAGACGTACATATAACAGGTGGAACGGGTGTTGGGAATCGAACCCACTTTATCTGCTCGGGAAGCTGATGTTCTGCCGTTGAACTACACCCGCTGATCAGTTTTCAGGGAGTTAGCCCTCATCCAGCTCTCTGTGAGCATAACAGTGAGAGCACACTTGGAGTCTGAGCGGTTCTGGGACGGTTGGAGAAGAGGTCGGACGATATTGGATCGGTCGCAATTTTTTGGCCTAGCGTAACGGTGGCCGCATGAACCTTTCGACTTCTTCTTGCGTCGGCGGCGAACAACCGACGCGCGAGACATTGATTGCGGCCGCGGCACAAGCGAAATCAACGGCATTGCCCAAGACGTCCGGATCGATCTCCCGGTAGGGGCCCTTGATTGCATCGGCACGGCATAGCGACGCGAGTAAGGCAGCGTGAAATGTGTCCCCTGCCCCGACCGTGTCCTCGATCCTGGCAATGGGATAGGATGGCTTTTCCAATACGCCCCTGCCTGTAAAGAGCAACGCGCCGCGGCTGCCCTCAGTCAGAACAAGCATCCCTGATCCCATTTCCTCAAACGCGTGTTCCGCCGCTTCACGCGGACTGGACGCAAATTGAAATGGTTCCAGGTCCTCGTCACTCGCCTTGACGATATCCGCCAGTGGTAACAACGACCGTACACCTTCGAGGTAGGCTTTGGCATCAGTACTCGCGCCCAGGCGAATGTTGATGTCGATGCTGATTACGATTCCACGTTCGCGCATCAGGGCGCACAGCTTCTGGATTCTCGGTATCTGGCTGGGCGTAATCGCGAGCGAACCCGTGTGAACCACTCGTAGGTCGTCCGGCAAGTTCGACCTTATCTCTTCGAACGACGTGTCCTTGTCCGCGATGCCTTCCCGGTACAATCGGTAGGCCGGCGTGCCCTTTTTGTCGATCGTTACGACGGCCAGCGACGTCGGCCTGAGCGAAGATCGCATGGTTGAGATTTCCACCCCTTCCTTTTGCAGCGATTCCCGCAGCCGCTGGCCGAAGGCATCAGCCGACAATGGGGACATGTAACTGACTTTCATTCCCTGTCTCGCGAGACCGATCGCGACGTTGTAGGGGGAGCCACCGAGATGCGGTCGATACGCACCATCGGGTTCCGCAATCAGGTCGATTAGCGCTTCGCCAAGCACACCGATTCGACCCTGCACGCTGCTCGTCACTTGTTTTCCTCGTCGAAGTTCGCGTGCTCGTGGCGCGACAGGTGCTCTGCGAGATACTCAAGGCTCCTGCCCTTGGTCTCCGGCATCAAGAACAGCACGAACAGCAACTGCAGCACCATCATCGCCGTGAAGAAGCCAAAGATTGTTGCGCCGTCAAACTGACCGAGAAGGTAGGGCATCATTAAAGTGATCGTCGCCGCAAAAACCCAGTGCGTTCCGCTGCCCAGCGACTGGCCCTTGGTGCGCACATTGTTGGGAAAGATTTCGGCAATGAAGACCCAGATGACAGCGCCCTGTCCGATCGCGTGCGCAGCGATGAACAGGAAGATGAACCAAACGACCGGCATTCCCCCGGCGCCGGTACCGAACGCCCAGGACACCGCAGCGAGGGACACGATGTACCCGATTGAGCCGATCAGAAGAAGCATCTTGCGCCCGGACCGGTCAATCAACCACAAGCCTATCATCGTAAACACCAGGTTGACGATTCCGATGCCTGCTGACGATAGCAATGCAGAGCTGCTGTCGAGGCCGGCCAACTCGAAAATTCGTGGCGCGAAATAGATGATGAAATTGATACCGGAAAGCTGGTTGAACGCGGCTACCAGGAATGCGAGCAGTATCGGCCGTGCATAGGCGCGCACGAACAGGCGATCCTGCGTGAACTCGCGCGCCGCATGCCGGATTTCGTGAACTGTTTGGTCGACGGTGTCCGGATCGATAAGCGACAGCAGTCGACGCGCAGCGACCTCGTCGCCCCGATTCAGCAACAACCAGCGCGGACTTTCCGGAACGCGCATAACCATCAGCAGGTAGGCGAGCGCGGGCAGGCTCTCGACCCCAAGCATCCAACGCCAATCCAGGCTGAAGATGCTGGATAACGCGAAGTTGGAGGCAAAAGCAACAAGAATGCCAAACACGATCTGGAACTGGTAAAGCGCGACCAATCGGCCGCGAATCGCCGCTGGCGCAATCTCGGAGATGTATGCGGGTACTGCGATCGACGACACACCGACGCCCCGGCCACCAACAAAGCGCCAGAGGGCAAAGGTATAGGGATCGGGTGCTAGCGCCGATCCAAGCGCCGATACGAGGTACAACACGCCAATGCCGATCAAGACCTTTTTGCGACCGTATCGATCGCACGGCCAGTTGCCTGTCAAAGCGCCGATGACCGTACCCCAGAGAGCCGCGGACATAACGAAGGTGCCGTGGAACAGATCGCTGGTCTTCCAGAGCGCTTGCAGTGGCTGGTCGGCTCCGGAAATAACCGCCGTGTCGAAACCGAAGAGAAAGCCGGCGACGGCGACAGTTACCGACCAGAGCCCAATCTCCTTTCGCATCTCGCCCCCTGTGATCGATCGCTTGTCTTGTGCAGGAGTCCATTCTGCCCGATGGCGGCGAGACACACAGATGAATTCGTTTTCATGTGCACCAACCACGTTGTGCGCGTACTCTCTATTGTCGGCACACTGATACTTTTGAGGAAACCCCGTTGGCTGTCCGAAAACTGATCAACCAACTAAAAGGACCGAGTTTTCTCGTCCTGATTACGCTCGCCACAACAGGCATCGGCGCGTGCGGTACAGAATCCACCAGAGAACCAGCCAACGGGCTTTACAAGGAACGCCATCGACCGCAGTTTCACTTCACACCGCCGGCTATGTGGATGAATGATCCCAACGGGATGGTTTACCTGGACGGCGAATACCATCTCTTCTACCAGTATTACCCGGATGATACGGTTTGGGGCCCAATGCATTGGGGTCACGCGATCAGCCGGGACCTGGTTCACTGGGAACACCTGCCGATTGCGCTCTATCCAGACGAACTGGGCTACATCTTCTCGGGCAGTGCCGTCGTGGACTGGAATAATACGAGTGGCTTCGGTGACGGCGATCAACCGCCGCTAGTGGCGATCTTCACCTATCACGATCCTGTGCGCGGCAAGGCAGGCACGAATGACCACGAGACTCAGGGCATCGCCTACAGCGTTGACCGCGGACGCACATGGACCAAGTTCGACGGCAATCCTGTATTGCCGAATGTCGACCGTCACAAGGATTTCCGCGACCCAAAGGTGTTCTGGCACGCGCCTGGCTCGCGTTGGATCATGGCATTGTCCGCGTTCGATCATGTGCAATTCTGGGCATCCAAAGATCTCAAGTCGTGGCAGCATCTAAGTGACTTCGGTCATCAATGGGGAGCTCATGGCGGTACCTGGGAATGCCCCGACCTGTTCGAACTTCCAGTCGAAGGCACAGACGAGAAGAAATGGGTCTTACTGCTCAATCTCAATCCGGGCGGCCCGCAGGGCGGCTCGGGTACGCAGTACTTCGTCGGGGATTTTGACGGCACGACTTTTGCCCTCGACGAAACGTTTGCGGAGACCCTTGGGCAGCAGGAGGCGGTCTGGCTCGATTGGGGACGAGACAATTACGCAGGCGTCACCTGGTCGGATGTCCCTGCAACAGACGGTCGCCGAATATTCATAGGCTGGATGAGTAACTGGGACTACTCTCAGCAGGTCCCCACGCACCCCTGGCGCAGCGCGATGACGTTGCCACGGACATTGCAGCTCAAACGTACGGCTGAGGGCTACAGGGTCACCTCGACGCCTGTCCGCGAACTTGAAGCGCTCCGCCGGAATTCAGTGAAGCTGCCGCGCCAGGCCGTAACCGAATCGGTTGACGTAACCGGACTCATCAGCTTCCCGGTTTCCATGTCGGAGATTTTGTTGCGGTTTGACAAGAGCGACTCGCCGAGCGCCGACTTCGGAATAGTGCTGTCCAATAACCACGGCGAAGAATATCGCATCGGCTATGACGGCTCCACGAATACGTTTTACAGCGATCGCCGCAATGCGGGCGATAACTTGTTTTCGGACAAATTTGCAGATCGCATTCACCGTGCGCCACGTGAAAATGGCAGTGACATCGTTGCAATTCGATTGTTTCTGGACATGGCTTCCGTCGAGTTGTTCGCCGACGCCGGCGAGACGGTGATGACGGACATATTCTTTCCAACGTCGCCTTTTGAGCGGCTGGCTCTGTACTCGAATGACAGCAGAATACGTTTGATCGACGGCGAGGTCTTGCAATTAGGAACCATCTGGAAATGATGAGCAAAACTGAGCATGCTCAAAAAGCCCACAGGACTCATTCGGTTACTCTTGGATGATCTAACTCATTGAAACCGGTGGTAACAGGACCACGAAAATCAAGTGGTCAGCAGGGCGGCCAACGCAGCGATAACATGCTGACAGGACGAGCCAATCGTTACACCGGAAATGTTGCATTAAGCGCTAAGCGCAAATAGACGCTGAATCGTCATCCGTGATGCTCGCTCATGTCCAGAGTGAAGTTACTGCTGCGATCCCGAAATTGGTGCAGCGCCGAGCCGTGCGGATAGCGCGGTTTCGAGTTCTTCCAAATGTTCCTGACGCTGTTTGGTGAACTCGATCATTGATCCGATTCGGCTTTGGTTATCGACATACTCGTTGAGAAAGGCCGGGCTTGCCCGCATCTTCTCGCCGTCACAAACAGGGTCCCATCGGAATCCCTCGCCGCTCAGTCTAGTCCAACCTTCGACAAGCCCGGCTTCTATTGGCACCCGACCGATTGCTATGAGATCCGGGAATCGGCTATGTAATCGAAATAGCTCGTTGGTAGCTTCCTCATAATAAGCGCGTCCGCGCGCGCGAAATAGCACGTAATTACGCAAATGCTCTTTGATGTCGTCATCCTGCAACACGTCAAACCGCCCGGTGGATAACATCTCATCAAGAACTGGCAGCTCGTCCGACGGCCGTCTAAAGACGTGGGACCCGGTAATACGTTGGCATTCCAAGTTCGAAATGACGCGCAATGGCTCCTGCGAGAACAGGACGGGATTGACACCCATCAACACGCCGGCCCGCTCACTTAGACCCATCAACTCTTCGCGCTGTGTTTCGAGTAGTTCCAGTGTTTCCACGTGCAGGCGGTTGAGCAGACCGCGCTCTTCGATGCGCGCCTTGCGTGCTTCATTCCAATCCTGAACCTGTAAGCCCATAAATACGCCGACAACAACGATGATAAATTCGACCGCCACCGCGAACCAATTCTGTGAACTCACGTTTTCTGAAATGCGTTGGAGAATCATACGTTGACCTTCAATAGCTCAGGTACTGATATTCAGAAATGGGTTGGTCGAGACTTGAGCGACCGTTCTTTTTGGGTCACAGGCCGAAAGTATAGCCCGGAAATCCTGACCGGCAGCTTCTGAAGGCAAAGCGGAAGTCACTGCGGGGGCAGGGCGACCAGGAGTGGACCTTCAGACTACCCCAATATCCGCTCTGTCTCCGGGTCTTTCTGTCCCTCGCAGTACTTAATCAGAGCTCTATCAAACACATCGTCTCCGTCGCTAGCGACTGCGAAAAGCGTCATCGATGATCGAAACTTCAAGTCGTCTGGAAACCCGAATATCTGATCCAGAGATCGTCCGTTCACCTTCAAGACCAGCTTCGTGCACTCTTTCAGTCGCGCGCCGAGTATTGGATGCAACAAGTACTCCTGCG
>JARRMH010000097.1:0-7648 GCA_037386205.1 Woeseiaceae bacterium
CGTGAGTACCGTGAGCTGGTCCGCGCGCAAGGCGTCGTGCGCCTGCTGCGACATTGCGATGACACGCTTGCCGTCGCCACTGCGGAGCTCGAGCAGGTTGCCGGCAAACGCATCGAGCTGACCCGGGTCGAGCGACACGATAGCATGCCCGGTCTCCCGCAAGCGCTTCAGTACCGCGTCCCGCTGATCATCGCGCGGGATCGCGGCATCGCAAATTACGGCACAGGTTTCGCCGAGACTCATCAGCACATTGGTGTGATAGATCGGCACGCCGGCACCATCGAGCGCATCGAACGTCAGCACATCGTAGCCCATGCGCTGCGCGAAGTCGCCGAGTGGGGCAAGGTGGGTGCGCGTTGAAAGACACGCGTACGCAATATGGCGGGGTCGGTCGAGCACGAGGCTGCCGGTTGCTTCGAGGAAATGCCCGGCTTTCTCATGAAAACTCAGGTCCACGACCTCGGTGATCACGCGGTGGCACCCGGTGTCGAGGTAGTCGATGACGTCGTTGCGACGCTCCGCCCGGCGGTTCTCGGCTTCCATCGGGTACAGCACGACGCGTCCGTCCGCATGCGTACTGAACCAGTTATTCGGGAAGATCGCGTCGGGCGTATGTGGCTCCTTCGTGTCCGGGACCACGATGACCTCGATGCCGGCAGCGCGGAGCGCGGTGACGAGCCCATCGAACTCCTGCAACGCAGCTCGTTGCTGCTCCGCGGGCGTAAGGTCCGGATCCTCCTGGAATTGATTCGAGTCGGCCGTCTGCGGGTTACTTTCGAATCCGGCCGGCCGAATCATCAGTACCGTCGATGCCAATTGCGCTTCGTTGGCGTTTGTCATGGTGTTACCCGGCAATGGTCATGCATTATATGTCCGTGAGACAGCGATTTCGCAACGCGCTCCTGAATCCGGCCTGGGTCTGCTTTACCTGGCTGGGGATGACCGTCGGCGTATCCATGATCGCCACACCGGTGCGCTTTTCTGCCGAGTCGATCACGCGCCCCGTAGCACTCGACGTCGGGCGGGTCGTCTTTGCCGCGTTTAACAAGGCAGAACTCCTTGCGCTGGTCCTGCTGCTCGTGGTTGTCCGCGTCTCGGGCCGCAGCCGCTCGCTGTGGGCATGGTGTGGCGTTCTCGCGTTGATCGTCGTAGCCCAGGGCGCCTGGCTGATACCCGAGCTCGCGGCCCGGACCGATATCATCCTTGCGGGTAGCGAACCGCCCGCCTCGCACGCTCACGCGATCTATGCGACGCTCGAACTCGTCAAGATCGCAGTTCTCATGCTCGTTGGCGGACTGTCGCTGGCGGAACGCAACTGACGTCAGGCTTGCGCGCTCGGCCGCCCGGCGACTTCATCGTACCAGCGCTGCAGGTTGGTGGCGTCTTCGGGTATATCGATCTTGCTCCACCTCGCGAAATCGACAGCGGTCAGGGCAGAGATATCGGCAATCGAAAACGTATCGCCTGCCACGAAGCGGTTGTCCGCCAGCTGCCCGTCCAGGCGCCGGAAGAACTGCAGCACTCGACGGCGTCCGCGCTCGGCCAGTTCGGGAATCTGCTCGTAACCCTCCGGTCCCGTCACGGCCTTGCCCTTGAGCCCGCCGACCGTATTGCGAAATGCGTCGGCCACGGCCGCAAGGCCCTGCTGCTCGACCTTGGCATTCCACATGCTGATGCGGGCACGCTCGAGCGCGTTGCGGCCGAGCAGCGACGGTTCCGGGCGCTGCTCCTCGAGGTACTGGCAAATGGCGATGACCTCGCTGAGACAGGTGCCGTCGTCGAGTTCGAGCACCGGCACGACGCAGTCCGGGTTCACCGCCCTGAATTCGTCGCTGAACTGTTCTCCGGATGCGAGGTCGACCTCGACGGTCTCGAGGTCGATACCTTTTTCGGCCAGGAAGATCCTGACGCGACGCGGGCTCGGCGCCGTCCTGCAGTCATAGAATTTCATGTCATTTCTCCTGTTTGCCGGCGGCAGCAAAGACGGTCGCCGAGTCCTGTCCGAACATCACGGCACGCGCCTTCTCGCTGCGGGCCTCGTCCCTTGGCCAGCCCTTGCCGAGATTGACACCGTTCTGCACGGCCTCGCGACTCTTGATGGTATCGAACCAGTGGCGCACGTTCGGGAAGCGGTCGAGGTCGAACCCGAAGCGCCGGTACGGCATGATCCACGGGAAGCACGCCATGTCGGCGATCGAGTAGTCCCCGCCAAGGTAATCGCGATCGCGCAGGCGCACGTCCATCACGGCGAGCAGGCGATCGTATTCGTTCGCGTGCCGCTGATGTGCATAGGGCACGGGTTCGCCGGCGTAGTTCACGTAGTGGCTCAACTGACCCGCCGTCGGCCCGAGATTCGCCATCTGCCAGAACAGCCACTGCAGCACGTCGTAGCGCCCGGCCTGGTCTCTCGGCAGGAAGCGGCCGGTCTTGTCGGCAAGGTACATCAGGATAGCGCCGCTCTCGAAGACGGAAATGCCGTTATCCGAATCGACGATCGCCGGCATGCGGTTGTTGGGACTGATCGCGAGAAATCCGGGCGAGAACTGTTCCCCGGCCCCGATATCTACCGGCTCTACCGAGTACTCGAGGCCGCATTCCTCGAGCATGATCGACACCTTGTGTCCGTTCGGAGTGGGCCAGTAGTAGAGTTCGATCATGCGACGTCACCAGTTCCAGGTTGCGTTGATGCTGTATTGCCTGCCGTAAGCGGGAGTCCCCGGGAATGTCTGGAACTCGCTGTCGGTCAGGTTGTCGACGACCAGTGCTGCACTCAGCCCTTCGCCGGCGGCGCTGTTCCACTGCAGGGACAACGAGCTGAGAAAGGTGTTGTCGTCGCCGGTGCGCAGCGGATTGTCCTCCTGGCGACGATACTCGGTGTCAAGGCGCAATTCGAATCTTCGGGCGAATCGATACCGCAAGGCAAGCGTCGCCCGGTGACGCGCGAAATTCAGCGCGTAGAAGCTCGCGTCGACGCTCGCGGTGCCGTAGTCCGCATCCTTGTCGAGCCACGCGTACCCGGCCGCGAGATCGACGGTCCGCCACCGGCGGGTAACGAAAACCTCGACGCCGATGACGTCGAGATCCACGGGGTTGGCCTGGCGCGCAAACGGCGCATCGCCCGCGTACGTCCAGTCGACAAGGTCGTCGTCCCGCCGGCCGAACACGGTCGCGCGCATCTGCCACGTATCTGTATCGCGCGTTACCGACGCGGACAGTTGCCGTGCCGTTTCCCGTCCGAGCAGGGGATTGCCGCCGAAGAGGCCCGACGGGCCCGAGTTCAATGCCGTGTAGCCGGGCAACTGGGAAGTGGCCGCGTACTCCAGTGTCCAGGTCGTCGATCCCGTTGCATCTTCCTGCGCCAGGTCGACACCGACCAGCGGCGAGATCTCGGAACCGTCCCGGTCGCTGTAGTCGAACGTCGCGCCGGCACGCCACGTCAATACGGACTCGCTGGCGAGCACCGTAGCGAATGACGGGACCACGGTCAGCGTCGCGTATGCACGGTCCGTGAACCGTCCGTTGGTCAGGTCGGTCGAGCGCACCAGTTCGTCCCGGGTGAGCTGACCTCCATAACGCCAGTCGATGGCGCCCGCGCTCTGCAGGCCCTGGAAGCCGACCGCAACGACGCGGGTTTCGTGTTCGAACGCACCCGGAACGCCCGTTTCGAAATCCAGCCGGTTGAAATCGTAGTCGTCTTCGAGGCGACGATAGAATGCGCCGTATTCGATCCAGCCGCCACGCGTTTCCCTGCGCTGGTTGAATGCCACGAGGGTCGTCTGCGTGTCGTCCGTTTCCGGCAAGGACGCAAAGCCCGTGTAGGCCCCCGGCCAGCCGAAGAATTTGTCCTGGTAAGCGATGACGACATCCGTCGTGGTGTCATCGCCAAGGTGCTGAAGGAGCAGGTTGAAGCGTGCGAACGCGTGGTCGCCATACGGCAGGGTCCCGTCTCCGGAGGACCGGGAGGCACCGAGCGCCACTGCAAAGCCTGATTGCATGACATGGCCAAGCTGCAGGGACTGGTAGTCGAGACTGTCGCCGCCCACGCCGACCGTTGCCGCGCCGCCGTCGGAGATGCGCTCGATCCTGTAGGCCACGGTGGCCACGGCTGCGTTGAATCCCTGCACGGCGCCATCCACGCCCTGGTAGATCGCCGGTGCCGACAGAAAGGCCGGATCGACGGGCAACTCGGCAGTGTAGTGGCCAGTCTGCGGGTCCATGATCGTCATGGACCCGAGTTTGAAACCCGTGTTCTCGAATACGCCGCCGCGCACCGTCACGTCCGCCTGGCCCTCGGCCAGGCCGCGGGTCTGCAACTCGGTCAGGGGGTCGAAACGCAGCGTCGTCGCGGGCGACGCATAGGTCCCGGCAGGCCGCACGTTGGCGACGCGCCGGGCACTGACGGTAATCTCGGCAGTTTCGTCGGCGTCGGTCCCGGTGTCGGCCGACGCGGGCATCGCCGGCAACATGAAAGAGGACAGGCCCACCGTTAGCACTGCCGCAAATCGACTTCTCAGCATCAGGAGTTTTTCATTGTCTGCAAAGCACCCGGCTCAGGCCTCGGCCGGGTCACGCAAAGGCAGCGCGGCCGGCAGGTGGAAAGACAGGTACGTGCAGCACAGCGCCTGCGCCTCCTCGACACGCTGCTCGCTGATGCGTCCCTCGACGCGCACCGCGTCCCCGAACGTAATGTCACAGATGCGTGCATAGAATGCCATTTTCGCGAGCCAGTCGGACACGTCGGGGACGACGACATAGCGGTCGAAGAGCCTTGCATTGACTTCGCTCAGTGCGTGGATCGCCTCCCGGTAACTGGACGGCTCGTAGGACCGGATACGCGGCAGGACACGCATCGTAGCGGCCGTGAGGCCCCAGTAGTCAGCCGCTTTCTGCACGATGAAATCCGACACCTCGGACCAGTCTTGCGGCGTCGATGCAGGCTCGGCGGACTCGAGGAATTCGACGAAGTTGTTTACCCAAGCCGCCGCGAGATCCTGGATCAGGTCGTCGATGCCCATGTAGATGCGATAGGCAGACCCGCGCGACACACCCGCCGCCTCGAACACGTCGCTGAATCGCAGCGGCCGACCGTCGGCCTCGAGCAACAGTCTCTCGGCGGTGGCCATCATCCTGCGACGATTCTCGCGACCGCGCTTGCGTAGTCGGGGGATTCTCGCCTCGGATCGGGTCATTTGCCGTCGAGTGGTTGCTATTTTCTTTGTCACGCGGATCGCGGATTGTAGCGAAGCCTCGGTCAACGGCCAATCGGGACGGTACATTGCTCTCGCATCCCGCATCGTCTGCCGAACGCCATCGCTGCCTGGCCCCTTCTCCTCCCGAGTGGTGCGGGTTATCCTTTACCGATGCGCAACATTATTGTCCTGGCAATGCTTGGATTCCTCGCCATGGGGTGCGGACCGATGGAAAACGACGCAACAGCACCAGTCGCCGACGCACGCGGTCAGGTCACCGGGACGATCGCTTTCAGGGAACGAATTATCCTGCGGCCGGGCACCGTCGTGCACGTGAAGCTGCTGCAGACGTCCCCGGCTGACGCCGCTGCAAAAGAGCTTGCCACGCAAGTCATCGAGAATCCGGCGGCACCGCCGATTCCGTTCGTCCTGGAATATGATGAGTCCGCGATCGACGACCGCCTCAGCTACAGCGTACGTGCCACGGTAACCAGGAACGATCGATTGTTACTGACGACCGACACGAACTATGCCGTGTTGACCCGCGGGGCGGGCAACTCCGTCGACCTGATGCTGGTGGCGCCGGCGGCACCCCCTCCGCGGCCGGACGCCCCGCTCACGAATACTTACTGGAAGCTGGTCGGCATCGGCAGCGAGCCTTACGACCACAGCACGAACAACCGCGAGCCGCGCGTGCGCTTCGGCAAGCGGGAAGGCGTCATTTCGGGTTTTACGGGCTGCAACGACTTTACCGGCGGCTACGCGATTGACGGTGATCGGCTCGAACTGGACGAAATCGCTGCCACGCAGAAAGCGTGCCTGGAAGGAATGGACGTCGAGCAGCGCTTCCTGCAAGCCCTGCGTCGGGTCAATCGCTTCCAGATTTCGGGGGATTCGCTGCAGCTGTTGCAGGATGACACGCCGGAACTGGCCTTCGAGGCGGTGTACCTGCAGTAGGGCCTGAGGGCGGCCTATTTCTTCTTGACGGCTGCCTTGACCGCTTTGCGCCCGAGGTCTTCGGTGGCTTCGTCCACCTTGTCCTCCATCCTGTCCAGCGGTCCGTTGTCGATCGCCTTGTCCAGCGCCTGATCGACCTCTTCGACGACTTCATTCTTGGCGTACTTCGCCGCGCCCTTTACGGCCGCTTTCTTAACACCCATCGTTGTCTCCTGTCTTGGTGCCAATGGAACGGTATTTACAGTTAGTATAAATCGTTTATCGGCCAGCGCTTGACGTGTTACAAACTGTGGCAAATTGGCGCAACCCCGGACCATGGCCGGCGAGTCATTTGATCGGCTGTCGGGTGGAGACGATAATTTGCCGGGATCACAACAACAGGCGGGGCTATAACAATGCTGACACTACCCCGAATCGCGATTGCCGGCCTGGCCTTGCTGGGCTGCGAGATCGCCATGGGTGCCCAGGGTGGCGAGACACTCTCGCTCGGACTCGGCAAGATCTTCACTTTTTTCTTTTTGACGCTGGGTCCGAAGGCCGTCATTGCCCCGTTCGCCCGGGCGACCGCCACATCGACCGTCAGTGACCGGCGCAAGGTGGCGCTGGTCGCAACCGGCATATCACTGCTCGCGGTGCTGATCGCTGCCACGATCGGCATCCGGGTTCTCGCAAACTGGGGTATCAGTGCCGGCGCGTTGCTCGTCGCGGCAGGAATCATCCTGTTTCTCGTCGCCATCGAGTCGATTCGCAGCCAGTACCGGGCGCCGAACCAGGAGCCCTCCGAACCGGGCGACCCGCTGCCGGCACGGCTGCTTGCCTACAAGCTCGCGTTTCCGTACGTCGTGTCTCCGTACGGCGTCGCCGTGGTCATCCTCGTGTTGACCACGCGCCCCGAAACCGTGCCGTTCCTGCCGATACTCGCCATGCTCGTGGGCATCATGCTGCTCAACCTCGTCGTCATGCTGAATGCGCAGCGGATCGCCGCCTCACCCTATATCGGGCCCGCGATGGCCATCGTGGGATCGGTCCTCGGCGTGTTGCAGGCAGCGCTGGGGGTCCAGGCCGTGCTGGTCGGGCTGAGGATGGCCGGCGTAATCTCGGGCACCGTGTGACGGCGGGCGGAACGACATGCACAGATCGCTTCATATCCGCGTGATCCTTTTATAGTATCGGCGCATTGGACTGTTGATTACGGATTCTGCCCATCATGCCTGATCTTGGCGCCCGTCTCGTTGCATTCATCGTGCCCCTCCTGCCCGGGTTTCTCATTGGCTATTTCCTCGGTCGGCTGGCGAGGAAGGCGTTCGGGACGGCGCTGCTCCTTGCTGTTGGCGTGGTCGCGGTTCTTTTCCTGGTCGGCCATTTTGGTGGCGACGTTTCGATCGCGGGCGATTTCTTCAGATGGGCGTCGTCCTGGGCCGGGGAGACACTCAGCGGGGTCAAGCAGTACCTCGCCGCAATCGTACCCACGGCTGCCGCGATGGGGTTGGGCTTCAAGGTCG